>CAXTUM010000555.1:0-2658 GCA_964247205.1 uncultured Beijerinckiaceae bacterium | reverse complement strand
CCATGAGCAGAATTTTGGGTTCGCGCACCAGCACCTGCGCCAGCGCCACCCGCTGGCGCTGGCCGCCCGAGAGCTGGTGCGGATAACGCTCCGTGAAGGTCCTGAGGCCAACGCGCGCGAGCATGGCGTCAGCGCGCTTCAGGGCCTCGGCGCGTGCGGAGCCAGCAACTTCCAGCCCGATCGCGACATTGTCACGCACTGTCTTCCACGGCATCAGCGCATCCTGCTGGAAGAGATATCCGGCCTGCGCGTTCAGGCCAGTAAGCGGCTTTCCAAGGATGGTCACCGTTCCACCCGACGGGGCAAGCAGCCCTGCAGCAGCGTTCAGCAAAGTGGATTTCCCACAGCCCGTGGGACCGACGATAGCCACGAATTCACCTTCCGCGACCGAGAGCGTGCAGGGCGATACAGCATCGTAACGGCCGCCATCCTTCAGCACGAAGCTGATGGCGACCTCCCTGAACTCAATGGCTGCACGTCCCATATCCCCTCCCCGCTTCGGTGCTCTTGTGGCCCCTTGCGGCGGGAAAAGTCGTAAGCGGCAAGGATAGTCTTTGCAAGCCGCGCAGCGAGACGGGTTGAACCTGAGCACCGAGAGTGGTTAAGTTGTCTGACAAATCACAGACCGGATGCCATGCCCCTCGATTCCCGCCCGCGCGAGCGTCTCGCCGAACAGATTTACGGACGGCTGCTGGAAGATATTGCATCGGGCGGCAAATCCGTAGGTGACAGGCTCCCCACCGAGAACGAGCTTGCGAAGAACTTCGGCGTCTCGCGCCCCGTCGTCCGGGAAGCGCTGACGCGCCTGCAAAGCGACGGTTTCATCGCCTCGCGGCAGGGAGCGGGCACCTTCGTGCGCAACCGCCCGCCAAGCCGCCTGCTGAAATTCGCCAGCGCATCCGGGCTGTCGAGTTTCATGTCCTCCTTCGAGGTGCGGATTGCGCTGGAGGGTGAGTCGGCGCGCCTCGCAGCCCTGCGACGGTCTGATCAGGACATCGCCCGCATCACGGCCACGATCCGGGAACTGGAGTCGGAGATCGCCGGCGGCACCGCAACGACCGATTCCGATTTTGATTTTCACCGCGCCATCGCCCGCGCCAGCGGCAATGTCCTGCTGGCCGAAATCGTGACTGCATTGCTGCCGCCGCGTGCGACAGAGGCTGGCACAGCACCGGGATATATCCGTGGCGACCGCGTGCTGGACGAGCACAACCGCATCGCGGAAGCCATTGTCGCGGGACAGGCCGAAAGCGCCAGCCTCGCCATGCGCTACCACATTGATCAGGCCCGCATCCGTTTGACGGATGTCGAGCGTGATCTGTGATGAACTCCCTCACGCATTGTCTTCCGAAAGCAGCCCCATGAGCACCAGCCTTTTCAATCTGACGGGCAAGACAGCCCTCATCACAGGATCATCACGCGGTCTTGGCCGCGCCATGGCCGAAGGGATGGCGGCGGTGGGTGCCAGCGTGATCATCAACGGCACCGATGCAGCGCGGGTGGCGGAAGCGGTTGCAGCGATGACAGCGCAGGGAATGAAGGCCTCAGGGTCTGTCTTCAACGTGACGGACGAACCCGCGATACGCGCCGCGTTCGAGCAATTCGATGCCGCCGGTACAGCCATCGACATTCTCGTCAACAACGCAGGCATCCAGTTCCGCAAACCAATGGTGGAGCTTGAAACAGCGGACTGGCAGCGCGTCATCGACACCAATCTCACAAGCGCATTCGTCCTAGGCCGCGAGGCCGCCAAACGCATGATCGCGCGCGGGCACGGCAAGATCATCAACATCGGCTCGCTGATGAGCGGGCTCGGACGCGCCACCGTCGCGCCCTACACAGCGGCGAAGGGCGGCATCAAATCGCTGACCCAGGCCATGACGGCGGAATGGGCCGGACTCGGCATCCAGGCCAACGCCATCGGCCCCGGCTACATGATCACGGACATGAACCAGGCGCTGATGGACAATCCGGCCTTCGACAGCTGGGTGAAAGGGCGCACGCCATCCAAACGCTGGGGCAAGCCGGAAGAACTGGTGGGAGCCGCAATCTTCCTGGCGTCACCCGCTTCCGATTACATCAACGGCCAGATCATCTACGTCGACGGCGGGATGACCGCTGTTATCTGAATAACGGAAAGCACAACGATGCGCGCCATCATGATCCATCCTCCGCATGACCTCAGGGTTGAGGCCTTCACCGAAGGCAAACCGTCACCAGCAGCGGGAGAAGTGCTCGTGCGCATGGCGGCGGGCGGCATCTGCGGGTCCGACCTGCATTACTATCACCACGGAGGCTTTGGCGTGGTGCGGATCAAGGAAGCCATGGCGCTGGGCCACGAGGCTTCAGGCCATGTTGAGGCCCTTGGCTCCGGTGTCACCGGCCTCGCAATTGGCGATCTCGTGGCCGTCAACCCCAGCCAGCCCTGCGGCACATGCCCCTCCTGCGGACGCGGTGAGCTGAACCATTGCGAGACCATGCGCTTCAACGGCAGCGCCATGCGGATGCCCCATGTGCAGGGCCTGTTCCGCGAATATGTCGCGGCTCCAAGCGCCCGGATCTTTCGCATCGATCCGGCGGTGAGCCCGGCAGAAGCCGCACTATGCGAGCCGCTGGCTGTGGCTCTCTCGACTGCCTCGCGCAGGTTCTGGAAGATTG
>CAXTUM010000554.1:0-2665 GCA_964247205.1 uncultured Beijerinckiaceae bacterium | reverse complement strand
AGGGGGATCGATTTCCTTGATGCGCCTGTGTCTGGCGGGGTTGTCGGTGCGGAAAGCGGCACGCTGACGATCATGGCGGGCGGCCCCAAGGCGACATTCGAGCGCGCCAAGCCGACGCTTTCGCACCTGGGTGACAAGCTGCGACATGTCGGCCTGAATATTGGTGACGGCGCGGCCATGAAAACCGTCAACCAGTTGCTGTGCGGCGTGCATATCGCGGCCGCCGCCGAATGCGTGGCGCTGGCGGAAAAGCTCGGCCTCGACGGCAAGACGGTGATCGAGATCCTGTCCCAATCCGCTGCTGGATCATGGATGCTGGCCAATCGCGGCCCGCGCATGGTGATGGATGATCCGCCCGTGACATCCGCGGTCGATATCTTCGTCAAGGACATGGGCATCGTGCTGGCTGCGGGCGAGCAGGCGAAGCTCGGTCTGCCGCTCTCGGCGCTCGCCCGCCAGATGTTCCTGCAAGCCTCCGGCATGGGGCTGGGACGCGCCGACGACAGCCAGGTGATTGCGGTTTACCGGCAAGGAAAGTGAAAGCTCTTCGGAAGTGAGCGCTCACCGCTGGCAACGCGCGCAGAAGAACGTCGACCGCCCGGATTGCACGATGCGCTCCACGGCACCGGAACACTTCGGGTCAGGACACGGATCACCCTCGCGGTCGTAGACCTTGAACCGATGCTGGAAATAGCCGAGCGAGCCATCGGCATGGGCGAAATCTCGCAAGGTTGATCCCCCGGCCTCGATCGCTTCCTCAAGGACAAGCCGAATTTCTTCCATCAGCTTGACCGCGCGTGGCGTTGGTGAACCATCTTTCCGAACAATGCTCCCGGCTGCACGGCGCGGCGATAGGCCAGACCGGAACAGCGCCTCGCAGACATAGATATTGCCCAAACCAGCAATCAGCTTCTGGTCCAGCAGCGCGGCCTTGAGCGGTGAGGCCTTGTTCTCGAATAGCTCCGCCAGTTTTTCCGGCGTCAGCGCGTTGCCCAGCGGCTCGATGCCGATATCCTTGGTCAGTCGATGCGTGGCGATCCCGCTGCGCGGGATAAGGTCCATGAACCCGAAACGCCGCACGTCGTTGTAGGTGATGCGGGCACCGCCCTCCATCTCGAACACGACATGGTCGTGGGCGGGCAAGCGGTTGACGGCCTGCGTGAACTCGCCCGGCACTTGCGCTTTGTCCGCCGATTCAATGATAAATCGCCCGGTCATGCCCAAATGCATCACCAGCACCTGGCCGTCATCGAGATCAGCCATCAGGTATTTCGCCCTGCGCCCCATTGCGGTGATAGTTTTTCCCGTGATCCGCTGCGTAAAGCGATCAGGAAATGGAAACCGCAGGTCCTTCCGGTTTGTCCGAGCGGACAGAATGCGCTTGCCCTCCATTACGGGCTGCAAGCCGCGCCTGACCGTCTCGACCTCGGGAAGTTCGGGCAAATTCATAATCCTTGACGATTGTGCCGCGCCGCGACATTGGCGGCGTGGCGTAAACCATGGTCGAGCTATATGGTGCCCGCTGGTTCAAGAGAAGCATGAGTTCAGAAGTGGCCAACCCTGCCTCCCGAAAAGCGGACGACGACACCACCCATTTCGGGTTCGAAACCGTGCGCACCGCTGAAAAGCAGGGCCGCGTCGATCAGGTCTTCCATTCCGTCGCGCAGAAATACGACATCATGAACGATGTCATGTCCGTCGGCCTGCACCGGATCTGGAAGGATTCGCTGATCGCACAATTGCGCGCACCGCAGCATCGTCCGTATCGCCACCTCGACGTCGCAGGCGGCACGGGCGACGTAGCTTTCAAGATTCTGGAGGCCGCTGGCGACAAGGCCCATGTCACCGTGCTTGACATCAACGGCTCCATGTTGGGCGTGGGAGCCGAACGCGCTGAAAAGCGCAAGCTGCCGGGCAAGATCGATTTCATGGAGGCAAGCGCTGAATCGCTGCCCTATCCGGACAAGACCTTCGACAGCTACACCATCGCTTTCGGCATCCGCAACGTGCCGCGCATACCGCTGGCGCTCACCGAGGCCTTCCGCACATTGAAGACCGGCGGGCGCTTTCTCTGCCTTGAATTCGCACCGGTCGAAACGCCGGTGCTGGACAAGGTCTACGATGCCTATTCCTTCAACCTGATCCCGGCGTTCGGCAAAATGATCACAGGTGACGCTGAAAGCTACCGCTATCTCGTGGAATCGATCCGCCAGTTCCCCAAGCCGGATGCTTTCGCCGCCATGATCGCCAGAGCAGGCTTCCGTCTCGTCAGCCACCGCGCGCTGTCCGGCGGTATCGTCAACATTCATTCCGGCTGGAAACTGTAGGCCTTTGTTCGCGTTCCTCCGTCATTCCTTTCGCTTTGCCCGCGTCGGCTTCGTCCTGGCGCGCGAAGGCGTGATCTCGCGAATCGATCCCGGCATGGCTCCGCCGCAAGCGAAACCGCTGCTGTGGATTGCAGGGCTCATCGCCCGCAAGACCAGCGCTGATGCTGCCGAACGGCTATCGACTGCGATTGGCCGTCTGGGGCCAAGCCATGTGAAGTTCGGCCAGTTCCTGGCCACGCGCCCCGATGTGGTCGGCACAAAGCTCGCCCGCGATCTCGAGCGATAAACAAATTTCAAAATTATTTAATATCCAAAAACAGATTAGAATTAAAATTGAT
>CAXTUM010000553.1:0-2672 GCA_964247205.1 uncultured Beijerinckiaceae bacterium | reverse complement strand
TCGCGGGCCATATCAAGGTCGATGTCGAGCACCGCGATTTTCGCCCCGTGCTCCGCGAAAAGCGTCGCCGTCGCCCGTCCCAGCCCGCGCGCGCTGCCCGCTCCGGTGATCACGCAGATCCTGTCTTTCAGCAGCATGTTTGCCTCCTGTTATGCCCTTTCGACAGGGATAGCTGTGAGCGAAGGGTGTTATCAATGCTTTTGATCCGTCATTTCCTTGCAAATCGGGCCTTCAGGCGACAATCTGCTGAAAACGGCTGAACCCGAATCCTCGGGGCTTGGCCGATTTCGGGAGTCCTGCCTTTGCCATCCGCCTTGAAGTCGATTTCTGTCCTGATCCAGACCCCCACCATGCCATTGATCATGGAGGGCATCGACAAGGCCTTCACGCTGCACAAATTGTGGGAGCAGAAGGACGAAGCGGCTTTCATCAAGGCCTATGGCGGCTCGATCCGCGCCATCGCGGGCGGTTTCAAGAAAAAGCTGGACGGGGCCTATCTGAAGCAGTTCCCCAAGGTCGAGTTCGTCTCCAACTTCGGTGTCGGTTACGACGGTGTCGATGCTGCCTGGTGCGGCCAGAATGGCATTCTTGTCTCCAACACGCCCAATGTGCTGACGGATGAGGTGGCGGATCTCGCCATCGGCCTGCTGTTGTCCACCATTCGCCAGCTGCCGCAATCCGATGCCTTCCTGCGTCGCGGCGAATGGCTGAAAGGCAACTATCCGCTGACGACGACACTGCGCGACCGCAAGATCGGCATCCTGGCGCTGGGCCGCATCGGCAAGGCTGTGGCGAAGCGGCTGGAAGGTTTCGGCGTCGAAATCAGCTATCACGGCCGCGCGCCGCAGGCCGATGTCCCTTATACCTATCACAAGACGCTGGTCGGCATGGCGAAGGCGGTGGATGTGCTGCTGTCCATTGCGCCGGGCGGACCGGACACGCATCATATCATCAACGCAGAGGTGCTGAGCGCGCTGGGCCCCGACGGTATCCTGATCAATGTCGGACGTGGCACCGTGGTGGATGAGCCAGCTTTGATCAAGGCGCTGGCCGACAAGACTATCCTGACGGCGGGTCTTGATGTGTTCGAGGATGAACCGCGCGTTCCGCAGGCGCTGATTGACATGCCGCATGTCGTGCTGCTGCCCCATGTCGGATCGGCGTCGCATCACACTCGGAAACTGATGGGTCAGCTCGTGGTGGATAACCTGACCTCATGGTTCTCCGGCAAGGGCCCGATTACGCCTGTGCCGGAAACGCCGTGGAAAAAGAAATAGGGGCAAGATGTCCGTGGCTGCACCGAACATGAAAACCGTTCTCATCCCTGCCGCGCTTGCCCTGTCATTGGGCTCTGCACTTGCACAGGTCGCACCTCCGTCCAAACCGGCGGATGATCTTCTGGCGCTCACGTCGGATGCTTCCAGGACCGTGGCCGGCCAGTGGGATCTGGCCGTGCCGAAGAACAACCTGAAGTGCCGCATCCAGCTCAACATTACCGGCAAGGTGCCCAAGGCGTCGGTGGGAATGCCGGCGCCCTGCCGCAAGTCGATGGGGGCAATGGGCAATGCGCAGGCCTGGGGCCTGACGCCTAAAGGCACTTTGCGCATGGTGGGCGGCAAAGGTGAAACCATCGCGGAGTTTGCCCGCTCCGACGCCGGCGTTTTGAACGCGTCCATCGGAACCAATGATTTCACCATGGAAGCCGTGAGCGGACGCTATCCCTCGCCCGAGCGCATTGCCAGCGTCGATGCCGCAGTGTCGCGCCTGACAACTCCACAGGCCGACAATGCCACGACGCCGATTGCCATTGCAGGCCGCTATCAGCTGACGCGCGGCGGCGGCGCGGAAACGGGCTGCGTTCTGGTGCTGGACCGGACGCAACCGGGACCGGCCTCGCAAAGCGGCAAGGCCAGCCTTGAAAAAGGCTGTGTCGACAAGGGCTTGCAGGTTTTTGATCCGGCGGGCTGGATCGTCGAGCGCGACCGTCTGTTCCTTTATGCCCGCAAGGGCCACCGCAGCGGCTTCAACATCGAGCGCAGCGGCATGCTGGTGAAGGATCCCCCCGCAGGATCGCCGCTCTCAGCCCGCAAACTGTAGCGATCGCCCGATTGCCACGACTGCGACGCCGATCACGGCAGACAGCAGATCGCTTTTCGTGATTTTCATGGCTAGCACTGTCGCAGCGATGCCGACGATCTCGGCGAGGCCACCGCGCAACGCGGTGGGCACTACCAGTCCAACCATGACCGCAAGGGGCGTGGCCTTCAAGGCAGCTTCGATGCGCGGAGTGATCGTCACGAAGCGCATGACCCAGAAACCGCTGAGACGGCAAGCCAGCGACGCGCAGCCCAGCGCCAGAACGAACAGCAGAAATTCGAAGCGGACGCTCATGATACGTCCGGCTCATTGTCAGGTTGCTGCCCCTCAAACGTGAACCACGCGACCAGCGCTCCCGTCAGCCCCGCGCAGAGGATTGCGGAGCCTGATGTGAGGAAGCGGTCGGCCAGAACGGCGGCCAGCGCAGCAGCAATGATCACCTTGAGATCGCTGCGCCCCTTGAACATGCCGACGCCCATGGCAGCTGAAAAAGCCACCAGCAGGAAATCCAGCGCCAATGCAGAAGGGTTCTGGATCAGGGACCGTGCGGCAGAGCCAATCCCTGTGCCGCCAAG
>CAXTUM010000552.1:0-2673 GCA_964247205.1 uncultured Beijerinckiaceae bacterium | reverse complement strand
AAGGGCGAAAATCTGGGCCAGGTCGCGCTGACCATGCTCGTCTTCGGCATTGGCGCCGGCCTGCCGCTGGCGCTGCTGGGGTCGCTCTCGCGGGAAGCTCTGATGCGGTGGCGCAACAAGATGCTTGCCGCTGGCAGCAAAGGAAAAATGATCTTCGGCGCAGTTCTTCTGGTGGCCGGAACGCTCGTGATCAGCGGATTGGACAAAACAGTTGAAAGTTTTCTTGTCGATCTGTCGCCTGAGTGGCTGACCACGCTGACCACGCGGTTCTGAGCGCGTCAGTCGATGTGGGCAGACCCGCCAATCCAGCGGCAGGAACCTTCCCTGAACACCAGCACCCGGCCCTGCCATATTTCCTCCGAGGCCGCCCTGTGTTCTGCAATCCCGCCTATCATCGCCATCAAGGCCCGTGCAACGCCACCGTGTGACACCAGTATGCTGTCCTGACGGAGTGTCGGCAGGAAACCCCGGATGCGCTCGGTCAGCATGGCATAGCTCTCGCCATCGGGCGGAACGGCGTTCCACTTGTCGCGCTCGCGCCGGGCGGCGCCACCGGCATCGGAGCGGCGCACATCCTTCCAGGTCATCCCCTCCCAGCGCCCGAAGGTGAGTTCCTTCAGGCGATCGTCCGTCTTGTAGTAGGCCGGATACAATCCGATCGATGTGCGCACCAGTTCCGCCGTCTCGCGCGTGCGCAAAAGCGGGCTGACCCACCAGTCCAGATCTTCCGGGCTGGCATGCAGCGACTTCAGGATCACGCCAGCTTCTTCGGCCTGCACACGGCCCAGATCATTCAGCGGAATGTCGCGCTGCCCCTGAAGGCGGCCTTCGGCGTTCCAGTCGGTCTCGCCGTGGCGAATGAAATAGAGGGTCTGGAAGGTCATGCCGTCTTCGCAATATCAGCCAGTGCGGGATGCGCATGCGCCAGCACATCAGCGTTGCGCAAGATAATTTCGCAGCCGCGGCCTTCCATCGCCAGTTCTGGCTGGGCGCCGCTGGCCTCATAGACCCGCCAGAGATCAGCCATGGGCACGATCTCGCGCAGTCTCAGGAAGCTGCGCCCGAAGCGCCGAAGCACCATCTCGCGCGGCACATCGTGTCCGCCATCGGCAACCCGGCGTGCGATGCGCTCCAGACAGATCGCGGGATCACGTACGGAAAAATACATCAGGTTGAAAGCCATGCCCGCCGCCTTGGCTTGCCTCGCCAGTTCAAGATGCGTCGCTCCAGACAGGGTTGTCTCCATGGAGAAGGTTTCGCCAGCTGCGATGAAATGCCGGGCGCGCATCAGCGCCACACGAGCAGCATCACGTTCGGCTGCCTTTGGTTCTAGCGGCGACAAACCCCGCGCTATCTCGTCGAGATTCACAAAACGGACACTGCCCGATACCGCCTTGAGGCGCTTGAAAGCGAATGTCGTCTTGCCCACGCCATTCGGCCCGGCAATCAGCCAGAACGTGGGCCGGTCAGACGCCATCACTCGCCCTCAATCCCTGTCCAGCGTCATGTCCGGCGCAGTCGGGTTCTTCATGCCGACGATATGATATCCCGAATCGACATGGTGGATCTCACCCGTCACGCCGCGCGACAGATCGGACAGCATGTACATGCCGGAATCACCGACTTCATCGATGGTGACGGTGCGGCGCAGCGGTGAATTATATTCGTTCCACTTCAGGATGTAGCGGAAGTCACTGATGCCCGATGCCGCAAGCGTCTTGATAGGTCCTGCCGAGATCGCATTGACCCGGATACCCTTGGGGCCAAGATCCGCCGCCAGATAGCGAACCGAAGCCTCAAGCGCTGCCTTGGAGACGCCCATCACATTGTAATGCGGCATCCATTTCTCGGCGCCGTAATAGGTCAGCGACAGCATCGATCCGCCGGTTTCCGGCATCAGCTTCTCCGCCCGCTGGGCAATCGCCGTAAAGGAATAGCAGGAAATCAGCAGCGATTTGGTGAAATTGGCCTCCGACGTATCGACATAGCGCCCGGTGAGCTCATCCTTATCGGCATAGGCGATGGCATGGAGCACGAAATCCAGCCCGCCCCAGAGCTTGTTGACCTCCTCGAACACGGCATCCATCGACGCCACATCGGTGACATCGCAATGCCCCACGACATGGCCGCCGACTTCCGCTGCAAGCGGTTCAACCCGCTTCTTCAGCGCATCACCCTGATAGGTGAAGGCCAGTTGAGCTCCCTGCTGATGGCAAGACCGTGCGATGCCCCAGGCAATCGACATCTTGTTCGCGACACCCATGATCAGGCCGCGTTTTCCGGCCATCAGGGTGCCGCGTGCTTGTTCGGAAGCCATCAGCTTCTCCCGCTTGTTCTGTTGTGGCCAATCGCCATAGCGGAAGCTTGGCTTGGCGGGAAGCACCGAAGCAAAAACTCCGGGAAAGGTCAGGCCGCTTTCATGGCGCTGCTGAAGTCACCCATGTGAGTTTCGAGCTGCTGCGACGCCTTGATCAGCTGTCTGGCGACGGTTGCCACATTCTCGGCGGTTTCGCCCGTCTCGGATGCTGACAAGCTCATCGCCTGAACATCCGACAAGATGACCTGCGCGACCTGCGCCGTCTCTTCGATGCTGCGGCTGATGGCTCCGGTGGCGCGTGACTGCTCGTAGCAGGCGTCCTTCACATATCCCGCAACGGACTTGAGCTCGTCAAC
>CAXTUM010000551.1:0-2691 GCA_964247205.1 uncultured Beijerinckiaceae bacterium | reverse complement strand
GCGTTTCGTTTCTGCTAGTCTCCCTGCATGAGCCACGGACCCCCCATCGCCATCGTCGCCAGTCTCATCGGCGATCCTGCCAGGGCCAGCATGCTGACCGCGCTGATGTCGGGCAAGGCGCTGACGGCTTCGGAGCTGGCGCGGGAAGCGGGTGTGACAGCGCCGACCGCGAGCGGACATCTGGCCAAGTTGCAGGACGGCGGGCTGGTTCTGTGCACGCAGCAGGGGCGGCATCGGTATTTCCGGCTGGCGGCGGCCGAGATCGCAGATCTGCTGGAAAGCCTGATGGGTATCGCCGTGACGCGCGGTCTGGCGAAGATGAGGACTGGCCCGCGCGATGGGGCCTTGCGCAGGGCGCGCGTCTGTTACGATCATCTTGCGGGTGAAGAAGGGATCAGGCTGGTGGACGGGCTGGTCAGTTCAGGCTGGCTGTCCGCGAAAGATGGCGGGTTTGCCGTCACTGCACCGGGGCGGCGATATCTCTGCGATCTCGGCCTTGATATGGACGCCCTGGAAAAGCAGAAGCGGCCGCTGTGCCGGGCCTGTCTGGACTGGAGCGAGAGGCGTCCGCATCTGGGCGGCGGATTGGGTGCTGCCCTGTTCAGGCGCTTCCAGGAGCAGGGCTGGATGCGCAGGCTTGAAGGATCACGCGCCGTGCAGGTTACGCCGAAGGGGCAGCTGGGTCTGCGGCGGATGCTGGGCGCGGGCGCGGCGGAAGTCGCCTAACCCGTTACCATCTTCAGCGGCTTGTCGATCGCGCGAAGCACCTGCGCCAGTTCCTGCCCGCGCTTCATGACAAGACCACCGGGCGCATGGACCGAATACATGCCCTGCTTCTGGCGCAACTCGGGGTCCTTGACGATGCGATAGAGCGGCATCTCGGAGGTGCGGCGGAAAATTGAGAACACCGCCTTGTCGCGCAAGAAATCCATGGCGTAGTCCCGCCATTCGCCCGCAGCCACCATGCGCCCGTAAAGCCCCATGATGGTTTGCAACTCATGGCGGTCAAAGGCCACGATGGGTGGTGCTTTCCGCGCGGGGAAGGGAGCCACCGTTGCCCATCCCGCTGCGGAACTGTCTTCGGATATTGTGTCGCTCAAGGCGATCCTCCGTGATTTGCCAGCATGATGCCGTGGTCTTTCGCGGGGGGCAAGGGGGGTTATGAAAACGCCCCCTCCGGTAAGGTTAACTGTTCCTTCGCACAATTGGTCTAATATTGTGCAACAGCGAGGCCTGTATGCCCGCTGCGTGTGTTGCGTAACAGTAGGAGTGGGCGCCATGTCCCAGCGAAGCCTTGCAGGTTTCGGCGTTGCGTTGGTGCTTCTGGCGGGATGGCCGGGAGAGGGCCTTGCGCAGCAGGTGCGGCCATCGTCGCAGCAGCCACAATCGCCGCAATCTCCCCCGCACGCAGCTGATGCGTTCAAGCCGCAGGACATCCGCGATGTTGAGCCTGCTTTCGGCCCGGAATCACTGGCGCGCACGCAGGCAGGCCTCAAGTTCTACGAGGATATCGTGGCGCAGGGCGGCTGGAAGAAGCTGAATGAGGGTGCGCGTGGGCTGAAGCAGGGCATGGACGGCGCGCATGTGCTGGCGCTGAAGGAACGCCTCGCGGTATCCGGCGATCTCGACAACGCCAATGCGGCAGTCGCTCAGTTCGATGCGGCGACGACGGCGGCGCTGAAGCGCTTCCAGTCCCGCCACGGCCTGACGGAAACCGGCAGCGTAGGGCGACTCACATTCTCAGCGCTTAGTGTTCCCGCCGATGTCCGGTTGAAGCAGCTGCGGGCCTCTGTCGAGCGGTTGCAGAACAATGTCTTCAAGTTCGAGAAACGCTATGTCGTGGTCAACATCCCCGGGGCTGTTGTCGAGGCTGTCGCCAATGGCAAAGTCGAGCGGCGGCATCTGGCCGTTGTCGGCAAGAAGGAGCGCCCGTCGCCCGTCATCTCGGCGCGCATCTCGTCGGTGAACCTCAACCCGCACTGGACTGTGCCGAACTCTATCATCAAGAATGATGTGGCCAAGGCGCTTAAGAAGGACCTGGCCTATCTGAACAAGCACAATCTCCGCACGGTGAATTATCAGGGCGAGGAGATTGACCCCAATTCCGTGAACTGGAACTTCAAATCGGCGCCAGGCTTCATGCTGCGGCAGGACCCCGGACCGCAGAATTCACTGGGCCAGCTCAAGATCGACATGCCCAACACCGAGTCTGTCTACATGCACGACACGCCGAAGAAAGAGCTTTTCCGGCAGGATGTGCGCTTCCATTCGTCTGGCTGTGCGCGTGTCTCCGATGTGCGTGATCTCGGCGCGTGGCTTCTGTCCGAGCAGGGTATAGACCGCGCGCATATCGACCGCGATATCGAGGCCGGCCTGCGCACCGAGATCAAGCTGAAGAAGCATGTGCCGGTGGCCTGGGTCTATCTCACGGCCTACGGTGACGGGCAGGGCCATGTGCAGTTCCGCGAGGATATCTACGGCCTCGATACGCCTGAAGGCGTGGCGCTGACGACGCTGGACGGCAAGAAGAGGGTGCGGCCAGCCGCGCCGCAATCCATCCCGGTTGCCGCCGCGAAGCCGCGCAAGGCACCGGCTGTCGCCGTGGCGCAAAGGCCCGGTGTTGACCCGATCATTACCGGGAGTTCGGCATCGACAAGGACTGTGTCACCGCGCCGGGCATTGCCGACGGTC
>CAXTUM010000550.1:0-2696 GCA_964247205.1 uncultured Beijerinckiaceae bacterium | reverse complement strand
CAGCGGCGGATGATCGATCCGGCCTTCTCGCATATGCGGATCAATACTGCCTTCGCCTCGATGGCAGGTGCAGTGGACGAATGCGAGACGCGGTTTGATGGTCTGGCGGATTCGCAACAGCCTTTCTCGCTGGATGCAGCGATGAGCTATCTGACAGCGGATATCATCTGCCGCACAATCTTCTCGCGGCCTTTCGATACCGGCATCGGTCAGGACGTGTTCCATGCCTTCACGGCGTTCGAGCGCAGCGTCGCCAATGTCGAACTGACACGGCTTTTGCTGGGCAAACCTTTCGCCAAGGTGCCGCAACCGCCGAAAGTGTTGGAGGCCTGCCGCCTGATCCGGGCGCATTTCAATACGATGCTGGATGAATGGATGGCCGAGGGGCATGGCCCGGAGGATGATATCGCGGGAGCGATCATCGCCGCGCGTGACCCTGAAACGGGAGAGCCTTTCAGCCGCGAGGAACTGATCGACCAGATCGGCGTGTTTTTTCTCGCCGGGCATGAAACCACGGCGAGCGTGCTGACCTGGACGTTCTTCATCCTCTCGCAGCAGCCCGAAACGGTGCGGCGCATGCGTGAGGAAATCGACCGTGTCGTGGGCAATAGCGATGTTGGCTTCGAGCATACGAAGAAGCTGGTGTTCACGCGCAATGTCTTCCGCGAAACACTGCGGCTTTATCCCCCCATCACATTCATTCCGCGCGTTGCGGCGGAAGCCACCGTGATCGCGGGCCGCAAGGTGAAACGCGGCGCGATGATCATGATTGCGCCCTGGACGATCCACCGGAACGCGGCGTTCTGGCCGAACGCTGACCGGTTCGACCCTGACCGCTTCTCGCCGGACCGGGAGGGCGAGGTGAAGCCGGGGACGTATATACCGTTCGGTCTCGGCCCCCGGATCTGTGTCGGCGCGGCGTTTGCGACGGTCGAGAGCAGCCTCATCCTGGCAAGACTGGTGCGACGCTATGATTTCGAGGCTCTGGATGCGGCGCGGGTTCAGCCAGCGGCACGGCTGACGACACGGCCCGTGCGCGAGATCATGTGCCTTGTGCGGCGGCGACCGTCAGCCGCCGCGACAACACCACAGGCACCAGCCGCACAAACAACGCCACATGGATCATGATATAAAGCGGCACGAAGAAGCTGGGGATGAAGCGCCATGGCAATTGGCCAAGAATTGCCGTGCCGGGCTCGTCAAAGAACAGCCGCAGCAGTGATCCGGGCTGGGACGTGATGCCAAGGGTGATCGCCGACATGAAGTCGAGAAAGCCGATCACATTCCAGGCGAGCACCCATTTCTCCCAGCCCACGCGGGCACGCCACGCCATGATGGCAGCGGGAATTGCGGTTGTCGCAGCGAGAATGTCTCCCCATCCCGCGATGGCCGCGAAAGGATTGGACAAGCGCCCTTCCGCTGCCAGCAGGATGAACAATCCGCCTGCCAGTCGGGTCACGTGGAGTCCGACAAGCATGGGCACGTTCGCGCCAGCGATCACGCGCCGGGCGATGGGGCTCACGATCAGAAAGGTGCTGACGGCCAGAACCGGAAACACAATCCCGAACAGCGCACCGGGAAAACGGCCAACCTGAGGAATGGGCGTGAGTGCTGTCAGCGCAAACCAGGCGGACAGCACAAGGCCAAGTACCCAGCTCTGGCTCTGCTCCAGAGGCAGCGCGCGCTGGAGCACCATCAGCGCAACCGGAGCGCATATAGCCATGAAGACGGATTGAACCAGATCAAGCGTCACTGCGGCTTGCCTTCCGGCTCAACGTCACACGGCGGTGCGGAGGCAAGAAGACGTAGAGCCGCAATGATCTGGTCGCGGATCGTCTCCCTGACAGTGGCATCGGGGATGGCGCGCATCATGGACAGGCCGCCAACCAGCATGGACAGCGCAGCCCATGCGAATGCTTCGTTTTCCGCGGACAGACCGGGCACGGCAGACAGCGCCTGCATGGTTTCCTTGGCACCGTCCTGAAAGGCATCGCGAACAATATAGTCCTGTCGGTGCATCTCGCTGACGAGCGCGGCGGCGGGGCAGCCGGAGGCCACTTCATCAACGCGGTTGTCCGCGAGATAGTGCTTAGCGATGATGCCGGCATCACCGGCTTTCGAGGCCATCGAGGCCAGAAAGGTGAAGTTCTTTGGGCTTTCCACGAAAGCCTCCTTCGTGGCCGCAGCGAGCATCGCCGTCTTGTCCGCGAAATGGGCGTAGAAACCGCCATGCGTCAGCCCAACGGCCTTCATGACATTGCCGACGCTGGTGTCCGTGAAGCCGCGGTCGCGCAACAGTTGCGACGCTGCATCGATGATGGCGGCCTGCGTCCGGCTGTGATGATCCTTCTGATAGCGCACCATGGCTGATCCCTTGCGATCTGCAATTTCCGAGGTTGACGTCTTTTATATTATGATCATCATATTAAAACAAGCCCAGCGACCGCGAAAAGGATTTTTGACATGATGAGCGCCGAGGATATCTCCTCCTTCATTCTGGCGTCAGACCTGCTGATGCCACTGACAATGCTCTCGGTCTGGCTGGTTTTGCGCCGGGCGGGAGCTGGACGCGCTGTGCTGATCATCTTCGGCGCTGTGTTGGCGGTCGCGCTGGTCTGGGGATCACTCTGGGCGTATCTGCCGTCGATGGCGAGCCTGCGCAGCCTTCCGGCTCCACGCGGTCAGGCCGGCGCCAT
>CAXTUM010000549.1:0-2699 GCA_964247205.1 uncultured Beijerinckiaceae bacterium | reverse complement strand
CGAGAGGCTGGAGGACAGCGAGTTGGAGAACAGCAGCACAGGGCCATCCGCCTTGCCCTCCACGAGGATGTTGAACGGTTCGCCATTGATGGTTTTGATGGGCATTAGGTTTCCTCAATCATGTATTGCTTCTCGTCCTCGTAAAGAGCGAGAACGCGGTCGATAAAAACGTCGCTTGCGCCCAGATACGTCGCGGGATCGAACAGCGCATCGAGATCAAGCGCTGCCGCTTCCGGCGCATCCCGCAGCACTTCTTTAAGATGCCGTTTCTGAGCCACCGCCTGCTTGCACGCCGCCTCCATGAAGCTTTTCGCTTTCGACTTCCCCAGCGCCGGAGCCAGCGCAAATGTCACGCGCTCCGCCATGATCAGCCCGTTGGTGAGTTCAAGGTTGGCGCGCATGCGGTCGGTGTCGACCTCAAGCCCTTCGAGCAGATTCTGCATGTGAAGCGCCGCCGCGCCGGTCAGCAGCAGCAGCTCGCGCATCGTGTCCCATTCCGCATGCCAGCCGCCGACACCCCGCTCATGCTCCTGCAGCCCGGCGGAGAGCATTGTGGCGACAAGACCCGGCGTGCGCGTGGCGATGGCGATGATCGCGACGGACTGCACCGGATTGCGCTTGTGGGGGAGGGTGGAGGAGCCGCCTTTGCCCGGCGCGGAAGGTTCGAAGACTTCGGCCACCTCGGTCTGCATCAGCAGGGCGATGTCGCGGGCGATCTTGCCGAGGTTGGAGGAGAGGATGCCGAGGCGTGCCGCTATACGTTCGTGATGTCCGCGCGCCGCGTGCCACGGTAGTCCCGGTCCAAGAAACATCGGACGGTCAGGCTCGGCGGCCGGTCCGATCTCATGCCGTTTCAATGCTTGAAGAACAGGAATCGCCTGCCGGCCAAGCGACGCGAGCGTCCCGGCAGCGCCGCCGAATTGCAGATGGTTAGGTGCCCAAAGATGCAACTCGTCGAGGCTTGGCCTCAATGCCTGAAGCCAGCCAGCACATTTGAGGCCGAAGGTAATCGGCAAGGCGTGCTGAAGCAACGTTCGTCCGACCATCGGCGTCGCCCTGTGTCGAGATATCAGAGTGGCAAGATGCGCGCCGACGATTTGCAGCCGTTTTTTGATCAAGGTGTGGGCCGCGGTCATTAGCAATCCAAGCCCGCTATCAATCACATCCTGGCTGGTCGCCCCGTAATGCACAAACTCCGCCGCACCAGCATCTTTCTCCCGCACCTTCTCCGTCAGCATCGCCACGATCGGGATCGCCGGATTCCCTGCCAGCGTCGTCCGCCGCCCGATCTCGGCGATGTCGTAGAGATCGGCTTCGCAGCACGACGCGATCACCTCCGCCGCTGCCTTGGGAATAACCCCGACCTCCGCTTCCGCCCGCGCTAGCGCCGCCTCGAAATCGAGCATCGCTTCCAGCCAGCGGCGGTCTGAGAGAATCTCGGCCATCTCTGGGTCGGCGAAGAGTGCGCCGGTCAGGCCGTTGGCGGTGAAGGGGGACATCGCGGGACTCGGGATTACAGATTGTGGCGGACGTTAGAGGATGAACTGCGGATTGTCATGCCATACACAAATCTCCTCATCCTGAGGAGCCGCCTTGACGGCGTCTCGAAGGACGCACGATGGTTTTGCAACCGAACGTCATGGCGGAGGGCGCAGCACAGGCTTTGTGCGTCCTTCGAGGCTCCGCTGCGCTCCGCACCTCAGGATGAGGAGATTGGTGCAAACCCCGCCAAAAACCCCGGAAAATAAAGCTCCCGCGAGCCGTGTTTCCGCTTGACCCCCGGAAAATACCGTCTCACATTCACTTTTGAAGATTTCGAAGCGGCGCGACGCTTCTTCGGCCATTCCAAAAAAGACGGCAACAACCGCTAGCAATCCGGGCTGCGTCTCCATCGGCAGCAGTCCTTGAGGGAGGAGACCACTGATGGCCACCGTATCCATGACGGTGAACGGCAAAGCTGTGACTGGCACCATCGAGCCGCGCACGCTTCTCGTTCAATTCCTGCGCGAAAACCTGCGTCTCACCGGCACCCATGTGGGCTGCGACACCTCGCAATGCGGGGCGTGTGTGGTGCATATCGACGGCAAGGCCGTGAAATCCTGCACCACACTGGCGCTGACGTGCGAAGGTGCGATGGTCACAACCATCGAAGGTCTGGCGAATGGCACGACGCTGCATCCCATGCAGGAGGCCTTCCGCGAGCATCACGGCCTGCAATGCGGCTATTGCACGCCCGGCATGATCATGGCTGCGGTCGATATGGTGAACCGCAAGGGCACAAAGCTCGACGAGCACACGATCCGCGATGAGCTCGAGGGCAACATCTGCCGCTGCACGGGCTACCATAACATCGTGAAGGCTGTGGAAGCCGGCGCTGCCGCGATGGCGAAGTGATCTCCCTTCTCCCCGCTGCAAATCTTGTGCTGACTGCACAAGTTTTTGAGCAGCCGGGAGAAGGTGGCTGAACGGCACTGAAGCCGGATGAGGGACCAGGTGAGTGTCCGCAGCGCGAACTCACCAAGTCCTCACCCTCGCTCCTATCGTGGACAGAGGGAACAGAGACTGGGAGAGAGAGCATGACCACCCCAACCACAGGCATTGGTGCCCCGGTGCGCCGCAAGGAAGATCACCGCTTTATCACCGGCAAGGGCAACTACACCGACGATATCAACCGTCATGGCCAGACCCATGCCTTCTTC
>CAXTUM010000548.1:0-2702 GCA_964247205.1 uncultured Beijerinckiaceae bacterium | reverse complement strand
GTGGCCCGAAGGGCCGGGTGAGGGCAATCAAATCAAGCCCTCATCCGCCCGTCGCTACGCTCGGGGCACCTTCTCCCGCAGGCGGGAGAAGGAAATTAGCCTCAAAACCCCCGCCACATCGTCCAGATGCGCAGCCAGTTCTGCACATCGATCACCGTCTTGAAAGGGTTGTAATCCCTGCGGTCCATCGGCGCGAGATAGCGCTCTATCATCGCAAGCGGAAGGAATGCCGCCTTGATCTCGGGGCGCATGGCGCTTTTCAGCGCGCGCGTCTTCGCCAGATGATCCCGCGCCCTCTCCCTCATCTCCGCCAGTGCCGCCCGCAGCTTGGGGCTGTCCGTGCCGGAGACGATATCCTCGCGGTCGATGCCGACAGCATCCATCACCGATTTCGGCAGATAGACCTGCCCGCGCCGGGAGTGCCACGGGAAAGCGCGCAGCATGCCCGCCATCGCATAGGCCACGCCCGCATGCCCTGCGGCATCGGCGGAACCTGGCTCCTCGCCCTTCGTCAGGATGATGCAGGCCATGCGAAACAGGGCCGACGATGTCTCGCCGCAATAGCCCTCAAGCGCATTCCAGTCAGGCATCGGATCATCGTACAGGTCGAAAGCGCGCGAATCGATCAGATCGAGGAATGGCTGCAACGGCAATCTGTTGCTTGTGATCGTATCATGAATCGCGACAGCGACCGGATGTCCATTCGCTTCCTCGGCTCGCTGGCCATTCAGGATATCGCGCCACCATTGCAGACGGATTTCGCCGGGCATCGGCTCCTTGGCGGCGGCGCGCACACCGGCGATCTCCAGTGAGAACGCCTGCAACGCATTGAGATATTGCCGCCGCTCCGCAGGTGCGAAAAGGGTTGCGACATGGCGGTCGGCATCGTGCTTCTGCACGAGGCCCGCGCAAATCGTATAGGCATTGGGGAGAAGATCGTTCATGCCAGAGCAGCTAGCGCGGCTTCCAGCGAAAGAAAAGGAACAATCCCCACCCTATCACCAATCCCCAGAATGCGGGGCCGATGCTGAACAGGGCGAGACCCGATGCAGTGACAAGCAACGTGGCCATCGCGGGGATGCGGTCTTCCTCCACCGCTAGCGCGTTCGCTGTGGCTGAGGCGAAAGAGCCGATCAGCGCCAGACCCGCCGCCGCCTCGATCAGCAGCGGTGAGGCATAGACCACGAGGGCTGTGACCACGCCCGCGAGCAGTGCCAGCAGAATGTATCCGATGCCGCCAATCACAGCAGCCACATAGCGCCGCGACGGATCAGCATGGGCCTCGGGCGAAGCGCAAAGCGCAGCTGTAATGGCCGCAAAATTGATCGTTGGCGCTCCCAGCGGAGCGGTCAAAAGTGAAACAGCACCGGTCGCCAGCAATCCGTCACGCGGATTCGGCTTGAAGTCGAAGGTCGAAAGCACCGCGAGGCCCGTGATGTTCTGTGAGGCCATCGTGACGATAAAAAGCGGGATCGCGATGGAAATCAGCGCTTCCAGTGTGAAAACGGGCTGCACAACGGTGATTGTCGGCCAGATGAAACCCACGTTGCCGCCGGTCTGGCCTGTCAGGACGATGGCTCCCACGGCAACCGCAACAGCGGCAGGTACGGCATAGAGCCTGTTCACTTTCAGCATCACCACCCAAGTCAGCAGCACTGCGCCCGCGATCAAGGGGCTCTGTTTCAGGGCAATGAACGGCGCGAGGCAGAGCTTGAAGATGATGCCAGCCAGCATGGCGTTGGCGATCGCCTTCGGGATGGCGTTGATCAGGCGCGCCAGAGGTGACCAGAGCGCGGACAGCATGATCAGCGCCGCTGCCACGATGAACGCCCCCACTGCCGCGCCAAAGCCGCCCTGCACGGCGGGAGTCACCGCCAAAAGCGCCAGTCCCGGCGTTGTCCAGGCGATGGAGATGGGCATGCGCGTCCACATACTGAGACCAATTGCGACGATGCCCTTGCCAAGACCGAGGAATAACAAGCCGGATGCAATCTGGTCCGATGTCGCCCCCATCGCCTTCAGGCCCTGCACGACAATCGCCACGGAACTGGCGTAACCCACGATGGCGACCAGCACGCCCTGCATCGCGGCCTGCCGGGAGAAATCTTGCCAAAACCGTTTCATGGCGCGGTCGCCCAATAGCCAGCAGCGATCAGCGCGATTTCGCCAGCGACCAACCCCAGAGCAATCGAGCGCTTCGCCGCAAACATCACAGTCAGGCCGAAAACAACGGCGCCCAATCGGCCCCAGAGCGGCACCATCGCCAGCGCGCCTTGCGGCGACAGCAGCAGTTTGGCGACAACCGCTGTCACCAGCGCGGTCGCCACCATGCGGACCCAGTGAAATATCTCGGAATTCTCGTTGAGCCCCTTGCCTGCGAGAACGCCAAGCACGCGCCAGACTTCAGTCGGCAAGAATCCGAAAATGATCACGACGAGATAGGGCCAGAGCCCACCGGTCGCGTGTTCCAGCGAGGCGAGATAGCCGCTCATGCGCGCCTCTTGAAGCGCACTATCCGCTCGGCACCATAAGCCAGCGTGCCCCCGGCAAGCCCTGCGGCGACGAGGTCGTAGTCCTTGCCCACCAGAAAGGTAGCAACCGGTGTCAGCAGAATGGCGAATGCGATGGGCAGCATATCCGGCCACCGCTTCACGGAGCCCGCAAGATTGACGCTGAAGAACATCGGCGTGGTGAAAAGCAGC
>CAXTUM010000547.1:0-2707 GCA_964247205.1 uncultured Beijerinckiaceae bacterium | reverse complement strand
GCATCGTGTTTTATCGCCTGCGCCTTCAGCGCCCCGACCACGGCTGAACCCGCTTTTGCCCGGCGGAACACAAGAATCTTGGACGGCACGTAAACCCGCTTGCGGCTGAGAAAGCCCTGCGGCTCCGAGACATGGAATTCGTCTATGCCGACATATTCCCAGCCCTCGGCGGCTTCTGCGTTCATGATGTCCTCGAAGGCCTTGACGGCCTGATCGCGGACTCTGGCGTGACGCACGGCAACGATGGTAGGCCCGGCGACGCATTTGTATTCAAAGATCATGGTTTGCCCTTTCGGGAAGCTCCGAAGCGCCTGTTTTATGTCTGTTTGAAGACAAACGCCCAAACAGAGTTAAAAAAGGGTTAATTTGGCCGTAGCCTCTTCGCGTCCGGCGATCAATCCTGTAAGCGAGCCCAATGACTGATACCAACCATAACCCGGATATCGCCGCACTGCCTTTCGAGAAGGCCTTGCAGGAGCTTGAGCAGATCGTCGGACAACTCGAGCGCGGCGACGTGCCTCTTGAACGATCCATCGAAATCTACGAACGCGGCAACAAGCTGAAAGCGCATTGCGAGGCGCTGCTCAAGAAGGCCGAGCTCAAGGTCGAGGTCATCACCCAGGGCGCGGACGGCAAGGCGGCGGGAACCAAACCGCTGGATGTCGGCTGATTTGGCCAGCGAACTCCTCACAATCGATCATCTCAGTGCTGTCGGAGAAGGTGTCGCCCGCCCCGCGAGCGGTCCTTTCTTCGTGCCGATGGCGTTGCCGGGCGAAGAGGTGCGGATCGACGGCAACGGGCGGCTGACCGAGATTGTCACGCGCTCGCCCGACAGAGCCGAGCCGTTCTGCCCGGAATTCGGACGCTGCGGCGGTTGCGCCATGCAGCATCTTGAAGTCGGGGCCTACGGGCGCTGGAAGCAGGATTTCGTGCAGCGCGCACTGGATCGCGAAGGTTTTGCCGTGCAGGTCCAGCCCACGATCATTGCCCACGGTCAGGGCCGCCGCCGCGCCGTCATCCATGTCCGCTTCGGTGCCAAAGGTCCTGTCGCAGGTTTCATGGCGGCCAAGAGCCATGATCTGCAAGCATTAGACACCTGCCCGGTGCTGGTGCCGGAACTGAAAGACGCTTTTGCCATCGCCAGAGCCGTGACGCAGCCCCTGGCGAAGCGCAACAAGCCGCTGGATGTGCAGATCACAGCCACCCAGAACGGCCTCGATGTCGATGTGCGCGGCCATGGTGAGCCCGACAACGCCGAGCGCCTGCGCCTGACCGAGATTGCCACGCGGCTCGATCTGGCGCGCCTGTCGATCCACCGGGCGATCATCGTCGAGCGCAAGCCGCCAGTGATCGATGTCGGCGGCACGCCTGTGATCCTTCCGCCGCGTGCTTTTTTGCAGGCCACGACGGAAGCGGAGGATGCGCTGGGCCGTCTTGTCATGGAAGCTGTCGGCAAGGCGAAATCAGTGGCCGATCTGTTTTGTGGCGTCGGGCCTTTCGCGCTGCGTCTGGCTGCAAAGGCGAAGGTCTATGCGGCGGACGATGGCAAGGAAGCGATTGCGGCGCTGGACCGTGCCGTGCGCGGTCGGCAGGGCCTCAAACCGATCACCATGGAAACGCGCGATCTCTTCCGCCGCCCCTTGCTGCCGCAGGATCTGGCTGCTTTCGACTGCATCGTGATGGATCCGCCCCGCGCCGGCGCCGAGGCGCAGACGCGCCAGATCGCGGCCTCGAAGGTGAAGCACGTCGTCAGCGTCTCCTGTGATCTCCAGAGCTTCATCCGCGATGGCCTTGTTCTGAAAGCGGCAGGTTTTCGCCTCGTCAGCGTCACGCCGGTCGACCAATTCGCCTGGAGCCGTCATATCGAGATGGTTGGCGACTTCCAACGCTAGCCCCGAGGCGCTAAGCTGATCCAATGCGTCGCGCCATCCTTGCCTCTCCCAATTCCCAGCCGCTCCTGCCCAAGCTCGCGAACATCGTGGGTGCGAAGCATGTGATCACTGATCCGGATGTGATGGCACCCCATTTGAGCGAATGGCGCAAGCTCTATACCGGCAAGGCACAGGCGCTGGTGCGGCCTTCGTCCACAGCGGAGGTTTCAGATATCCTGCGCCTTGCCCATGTGACCGGCACGCCCGTTGTGCCCCAGAGCGGCAACACCGGCGGTGTGGGCGGCCAGATCCCTGACCAGAGCGGCAGGGCGATCCTCTTGTCGCTGGCCCGCATGGACAAGGTGCGCGATGTGCAGCCGCTCTCCAACATGATGACGGTGGAAGCGGGAGTTATCCTGCAGAACGTGCAGGCCGAAGCCGAAAAGGCGGATCGCTTCTTCCCGATGTCGCTCCCCTCCGAAGGCAGCTGCATGATCGGCGGCAATCTCGCGACCAATGCGGGCGGCACGGGCGTCATTGCTTTCGGAAACACGCGCGATCTCGTGCTGGGCATCGAGGTGGTTCTGCCCGACGGGCGCATCTGGAACGGCCTGTCCGGTCTGCGCAAGGACAATGCTGGCTATGAGATGAAGCACCTCTTCATCGGCTCGGAAGGCACGCTGGGCGTGATCACGGCGGCGACCCTGAAGCTGTTTCCGCGCCCGCGCAGCCGGGTCACTGGGTTCATCGGCTTGGCTTCGCCCAAGCATGCGCTGAAGTTGCTGGCTCGCGCGCAGGGCGGTTCCGGCGGTACGGTCACCACCTTTGAACTTCTG
>CAXTUM010000546.1:0-2716 GCA_964247205.1 uncultured Beijerinckiaceae bacterium | reverse complement strand
GTGAGGTCCATGCCGCGGCCGTGGGCCCAGCGGATCATCGCCTCCCATTCGGCCTCCGTGTCGCCCTTGAGCGCCACGGCGTTGATCTTGACCTGCAGACCGGCCTTCTGCGCGGCGTCGATGCCTTCCATGACACGGGCAAGATCACCCCAGCGGGTCAGCGCCTTGAAGCGGTCGGCATCGAGCGTATCCAGCGAGACATTGACGCGCTTGACGCCGCAATCCGCCAGTTCCTGAGCGTATTTTGCCAGCTGCGAGCCGTTGGTGGTGACGGTCAGTTCATCCAGCGCGCCTGACACCAGATGGCGGGAGAGTGAGCGGAACAAAGTCATGATCTCGCGCCTGACCAGCGGTTCCCCGCCGGTGATGCGCAATTTGCGCGCGCCCTTGGCGACGAAGGCGGAGCAGAGGCGGTCCAGTTCCTCCAGCGTCAGCAAATCCTGCTTGGGCAGGAAGCTCATGTGCTCGGACATGCAATAGACGCAGCGGAAATCGCAGCGGTCGGTGACCGAGACGCGCAGATAGCTGATGGTGCGGCCGAAGGGGTCGATCATCGGCTGGGCGATGGCTTTCGCATCAAGGGCGGGAGGAAGGCTGATGCTCACGTGCGGTCCTCTGAGTGGCGGTTTGCCTGACCTGTGGTTCATTCTATAGGTGGCGCTTTCCCGCATGGGAAGCAAGGGCAAGGCAAAGGTACGACATGACGCGCTGGCCGACTGAACTGACGCTGTCCAAGGATAAGCGCGCGCTGACAATAGCCTTCGAGGATGGCATCTCGCACAGTCTTTCAGCCGAATACCTGCGCGTCATGAGCCCGTCAGCGGAAGTGCAGGGCCATTCGCCGGATCAGCGCAAGACCGTGGGCGGCAAGCAGGATGTGATGATCCTGAATGTCATCCCGGTCGGCAATTACGCCGTGCGGCTGACGTTCGACGACATGCATTCCACCGGGATTTTCGGCTGGGATTATCTGGATAAGCTGGGACGGGAGCATAGCGAGCGCTGGGAGGCTTATGTTGCGGAACTCGCGGCGAAGGGGATGCAGCGGGGGCGGTGAGGGTCAGGGCATGTCCGTGATAACGCCGAGGGATTGTGCCGCTGTAGTCAATACCTGATCGCCTGTAAAAAGAGCGCTCTGTCGATCAATGATCAGAGCCAGATGCAAGGCGTCGCCTGCACGCAGCGACAATCCTTGCCGATTGCACAAATCGGTGGCTTGCCGGAAATGCCTTGTCTCCAGAGGCCAGACAGTCACGTTACCAGCAATGAACAGCTGAAAGTCCGCAAGTGCCCCGTCTCTGTCTGCGACCGGCAGATCGCCCCGTCGAAGTTTGATGGAAAGCGCCGATGAAAATTCGGTCAGAACCCAGGGGCTTATCGCCAGACCTGCACTGCTGTTCCGGGCCAGCCAGTCAAAAACACGATCTGCCGTCGGCTCCCTCGCAAAACCCGCAATCAGCGCTGACGTATCGAGATAATACATCAGTAACGCGCGTTGCCGCGCAACTCATCGAGAACGCTTGATGTCAGTTTGCGCTTCTGCGCCGATCGTCTCAGCGCTTCGATATCCAGCGGCTTGCGCTTCTGCTCCAGCGCCACGATCTGCGCCACGGGTACGCCCCGCCGCATGATGATCTGCGGTTCTCCCGCAATGGCGCGGTCCACGAGTGCGCTGAGATGGGCTTTGGCTTCCGCGAGGTTTGTGCCTGCCATGGTGCGCTCCTGACCAAGTTGTTGGTCATGCCTAGCATCAAACGGCAATGCGGGCAATTACCCCACGATATCAGGCGTCTTCCAGCCGATGTGCTGCCCGCCGTCCACGGCGATCATCTGGCCCGTTACACTTTCGGCCTCCGCGAGATAGATCACGGCATCGGCGATGGCGCGCGGGTCAACGCGCTGTCCCAGAAGTGTTCCCTCCGCCTCGTGCTGCACGCCTGCATCACCGTCATGGATGTTGCCCAGCGTCGGCCCCGGCCCCACGGCATTGACGCGTATGAGCGGGGCCAGGGTCTGCGCCATGGTGCGCGTTGCAGTCCAGAGCGCGGATTTGCTCAGCGTGTAGGAATAGAATTCCGGCGTAAGCTTCCACACGCGCTGGTCGATGATGTTGATGATAGCGCCCGTGCGGCCCGGAGGCAGGGCCGCAGCAAAATCCTTCGCCAGCACCGATGGCGCGCGGATGTTGACCGAGAACTGGCGGTTCCAGGTGGGCACATCGATTGTCTGCAGCGTGTCGGCGATGAACAGCGAGGCGTTGTTCACGAGCAGCGTCACCGGGCCGAAGGGTCTGGCGCTCTCTGCCATCAGCGCGGCCACGGGATCGGGCAAGGCGAGATCGGCCTGCACCACCGCTGCATTTCCGCCTTTCGCGCGGATATCCGCCGCCAGCGCATTGGCCTCGGTCCGCGAGGCGTTGCAATGGATGACGACGGCATAGCCCTTCGCCGCCAGTGCTTCGACGATTGCACGGCCGATGCGCCTTGCGCCACCCGTGACCAGCGCGACTTTCCTGTCCGTCATGATGGTGGCTGCTCCTTGCGGCGCGCTTTCTCCACCATGCGGCGCTCCACATCCTTGGCGACGCGCAGCCAGCGGTAGAACGCATAGTTCATGGAGGTCATGAAGCCGTAGATGCCGCGCACGGCGTGGCGGCGCAGCACATAGGCCTTGAAGAACGAGGCCGGGAATTCGACGAACAGCCGCCATGTCGGCA
>CAXTUM010000545.1:0-2722 GCA_964247205.1 uncultured Beijerinckiaceae bacterium | reverse complement strand
AGCCATGGCGCTGGGCATGCCCTGCGCCTTCGCCCTCATGGTGTGCGGCATGGCCCTTATGGGCTGGATGGTCGCCATGGGCATCTATCCGGCGTTCGATGCACAGGTCATCGCCCAGAAGATGCTGGACGGCGCCGACAGCTTCATCCTGCTCGCCATTCCCTTCTTCATCCTCGCGGGTGAATTGATGAACGCGGGCGGCCTCTCCAAGCGCATCGTCAATTTCGCGCTGGCCCTCATCGGCCATCGCCACGGCGGGCTCGGCTATGTCGCCATCATTGCCGCCATCATCATGGCCTCGCTCTCGGGTTCTGCCGCAGCGGATACAGCGGCCCTGGCTGCGATCCTCATCCCCATGATGAAGGATGCTGGCTACAACGTGCCGCGTTCCGCTGGCCTGATTGCAGCGGGCGGCATCATTGCACCGGTGATTCCGCCCTCCATAGGCTTCGTCATCTTCGGTGTGGCCGCCAATGTCTCGATCCCGCAGCTTTTTGTCGCCGGTGTCTTTCCGGGCGTGCTGATGGGTGTGAGCCTTGTCTTCGCCTGGTGGTGGGTGGCGCGCAAGGAAGAGCTCCGGCCTTATCCCAAGCGCAGCTGGACCGAACGCTGGCAGGCCACCAAGGACGGCGCCTTCGCCCTTGCCATGCCGGTCTTCATCCTCGGCTCGATCCGCTTCGGCTGGGCGACGCCCACCGAGGCCGCCGTTGTCGCTACGGTCTATGCCCTGTTCGTCGGCATGTTCATCTACAAGGAACTAAAGCCCAGCCAGCTCTACGGCCTGCTTGTATCGGCTGCGAAACTGACCGCAATGATCATGTTCCTGGTGGCGGCAGCACTGATTTCGTCATGGCTGATAACGGCAGCCAACATTCCGGGCGAAATCGGCGGTTTCCTGCAGCAGTTCGTCTCGAACAAGACCGTGCTGATGATCATGCTGATGGTCCTCGTGCTGGTCGTGGGCACGGCGCTTGATTTCGCGCCCACAGTGCTGATCCTGACGCCGGTGCTGATGCCCATCGTCAAGCAGGCGGGGATCGATCCGATCTACTTCGGCGTGCTGTTCATCATGAACAACGCCATCGGCCTGATCACGCCGCCCGTCGGCATCGTGCTCAACGTCGTGTCAGGCGTGGCCAAGGTCTCGATGACGGATGTGATCAAGGGTGTGAACCCCTTCCTGATCGCGCAGAGCATCATCCTGTTCATTCTCGTGCTCTGGCCGCCGCTCGTGATGGCTCCGTTCCGCCTGTTTCAGGGCCGGATCGGCTTTGGTGAATTCGTCCAGCAGTTGCTGGGCTTCTGACGGGTCAACGAACCCACAACAAACGGAGGAAATGCCATGCTGAAATCAACCCTTCTCTCCGCCGTCGGCGCGCTCGCGCTGATGACGGGAGCCGCCAATGCCCAGTTTGCGGAGCGCACGATCCGCATATCGAACGGCGTGACGGAAGATCATCCGATCGGCAACGGCCTGAAGGTCATGACGCAGTGCCTCGCCACGAAATCCGGCGGCAAGATGAAGCTGCAATCCTTCTGGGGCAGCGCTCTGGGCGGTGACCTGCAGGCGACACAGGCCTTGCGTTCGGGCACACAGGAAATGGTGGTGACATCCACATCGCCTCTCATCGGCATTGTGCCGGATCTGGGCGTGTTTGACCTGCCCTTCCTGTTTGCCAACGAAAAGGAAGCCGATACCATTCTGGACGGCGCTTTCGGCAAGGTGATGACGGACAAGATGCCTGCCGTCGGCCTCATCAATATTTCGTATTGGGAGAATGGCTTCCGCCAGCTCACCAACTCCAAGAAGCCCGTCACCAGGGTCGAGGATTTCCCCGGCCTCAAGGTGCGCGTGATGCAGAACAACATCTTCCTCGACACCTTCAAGACATTGGGCGCCAATGCCGTGCCGATGGCCTTCCAGGAGGTCTTCGCAGCGCTCGAAACACGCGCCATCGATGGTCAGGAGAACCCCTTCGTCACCATCGCCAACATCAAGCTGAACGAGGTGCAGAAGTTCCTCTCTGTGACCCGCCACGCCTACACACCCTTCATGATCCTCTATTCCAAGGCCCTGTTCGATAAACTCTCTGCCGAAGAGCAGAAGGCGCTTTATGACTGCGGAGCCGAAGGCCAGACGGAGCAGCGCAAGGTGACGCGCGCGCAATCCGATACGGCTCTCGCCGAACTAAAGAAGGTCGGCATGCAGATCAACGAGATCGCGCCTGAAGAGCAGAAGCGCATGCGGGATGCGGTGAAGCCGGTTTACGAGCGCGCCGCCGCGACCGTGGGCAAGGAAACCGTCGAGCGCATCCAGACGGAACTCGCCAAGCTGCGCGGCACGAACTGAGGTTCGACCCTGCCCTTCTCCCGCCTGCGGGAGAAGGTGCCGAGTGAAGCGAGGCGGATGAGGGTAGCTGCCCTCACCCGTCAGGCGTAGCCTGACACCCTCTCCCGCATGCGGGAGAGGAATAGGATAATCCCATGAAAATCACAGCGCTCGAAACCATCCGCCTCGAGGAATTCGGCAACATCATCTTCGTGCGCCTGCACACGGATGAAGGGCTTGTCGGCTTGGGTGAAACCTTCATCGGCCCCAAGGCGGTGGAGGCCTATCTGCACGAAACGGTTGCGCCCAAACTGATCGGCGAGAACCCTTTGCGCATCGAGGCGCTCAATCTCAAGCTCCGCAACTATCTGGGCTGGAGTTCGGCAGGCGTCG
>CAXTUM010000544.1:0-2726 GCA_964247205.1 uncultured Beijerinckiaceae bacterium | reverse complement strand
AGCGGACAAATGATGTGCTACCAAAACCGGACAACTTAATTCGCTATCGACATTAAAAGGGGAAAAGCGAAAACGCCCCTACATCAGCCATTGCCTGACCTGCTCTTCCGTCAGATTGCCTCCGCAGACAATGGTTGCAACGTGCTGGCCAGCGAACCGCTCGCGATGAGAGATCAATGCCGCGACGCCTGCCGCTCCAGAAGGTTCGCTGATCAATCCCGCCTGCCGGTGAAGCAGGCGCATGGCGTCGATGATGGCCGAATCTTCGACCAGCAAGACATCATCGACAATGCCATTCATGTCCTCGACAGCTTCCGGGATGGGAACACGGACGCCGATGCCGTCAGCAATCGTCTTGATGCTCGGCGGTAGCAGAATGCGGCCGCTGCGCCACGATTTCTCCATCGCATCCGCACCTGTCGCACAAACCCCGTAGATTCTTGTGCGGGGAGAGACCGCCTTGAACCAGCGGGCAATACCGGTCAGCATGGCTCCGTTCCCCAGCGGAACCAGCACTGCATCATACTGCGCGCCATGCGCCAGAAGCTCCATCGCCATCGTGCCAGCACCCTCGCTCGCCTCCACATCGAGACCGTCCGCCACCATGCGCAGGCCTGACGCATCTGCGAAGGCCTTGGCTGCCGTCTTGGAGGCATCGAAATCGACACCCGCCAGACGCACCTCGGCCCCCAGCGCCCGCATGCGTTCCACCTTGAGCGGATTGGCGTTGACCGATGCATACAGGATCAGCGGCAGGTCAGCCGCGCGGCAGGAGTATGCCAGAGCCTGCCCCCAGTTGCCCGCGCTGGCTCCGACTGTGGGCTGTCTCTTCCGGGCAGCCTCCGCCTTCAGGTTGCTGATCAGGAAATCCGCGCCGCGCCCCTTGAAGCTGCGGATGGGATTGATGGTCTCGACCTTGAGGGTGATCTGGCATCCCAGAGCCGCGCTCAGGGGCTCGCAATCAAACTGCGGCGAATTCAGAAAAACCGGATCGATAACCGAATGCGCCCGGACAATTTCCGGCAGCTGAATGCGGTGACCGGGCAAGGGATCAGCAAGAGGCAGGGCGAATGCTGGGCGGGACAAGCGCTACTCCAGGAAGCAGTGAACCTGCTCTTGAATAGCAGGGCTGCCGCAGATTCAAAACCGGATCAGAATGCAGATGCACGAGCCGCCTTCTTGCCGCCCCATTGACCTGATTCGACATCTGTCAAGTTTTCCCCAGCGATCTTGGTGAAAACGGGTCGTGGAATCGTTACGGCATTGCATGCGATTCACTCGATATTGTAGGCAGTCAGGAACTGCATAGCGACATCTCGTGCAGGGCAATCCCCAAGTCAGGCGCGTCGAGCGCTGCGGAGACACCCGTGTTTCCGTGGAGATACCCGGATTCGATGTCGACTCTGGGCAATAGGACGGAGAGCGGAATGTCCTGGACTGATGAACGTGTCGAGCTCCTGAAGAAGCTCTGGATGGATGGTCTGAGCGCCAGCCAGATCGCGGCTGAACTTGGCGGCGTCACGCGCAATGCCGTGATCGGCAAGGTGCATCGGCTTGGTCTGTCCGGACGCGCCAAATCGCCAAATGTCTCCTCGGCTCCGCGCCAGCGCAAGGCTCCGGCCCCCCGTCCGGCCGCCCGTGTCACGAGCATGCCGCAAGTGCGCGGCAACACTGTGCTGGCTCCAATGATGCTGGCGGAAACCTATCTTCAACCCGCAATCAAGCCCCAGGAAGAGGTGGTGGTGCCCATGTCGCGGCGGGTGCAGATCATGGAATTGCGCGAAGCCATGTGCAAATGGCCCATCGGCGATCCCACGCAGTCGGACTTCGTGTACTGCGGCGCCGATTGCAGTTTCGGCACGCCGTATTGCACGCACCACTCGTCTATTGCCTACCAGCCCGCAGCAGAGCGCCGCCGGGCGCGATAAATCTCAAGCTCTGCCGAACGTCTCGTCAAAAGCGTATCCTGATCCCCGCACGGTGCGGATGGGATCAAGCTCTGCCTTTCGCGTCACGGCCTTGCGCAGGCGGCCCACATGCACATCCACCGTCCGGTCATCGATTTCCGCATCGCGGCCCCAGACCAGATCCAGCAGCTGGTCCCGGCCATACACCCGGCCCGGTGATTTCATCAGGCATTCTAGCAGGCGAAATTCAGTGGGGCCGAGTTTGACCTCCCGCTGGCCTCGATGCACGCGCCTCGTCAAACGGTCCAGCCTGAGATCACCCATCGCGATCATGTCTGACGCCAGCGCCGGATTGGCCCGGCGCAACAGTGCTTTCACCCTGGCCATCAGTTCAGCCACCGAGAACGGCTTCACCACATAATCATCCGCACCGGTCGCGAGGCCCCGGATGCGCTCGCTCTCCTCGCCGCGCGCCGTCAGCATGATGATGGGCAGTGCCTTCGTTTCCTGTCGCTGCCGCAAGCGCCTGCAGAGTTCGATTCCTGAGATGCCGGGCAGCATCCAGTCGAGGATCAGCAGATCGGGTACATCGTCCAGCAGATGTGTCGCAGCCTCGTCGCCACGCATCTCGGAGCGGACATCATAGCCTTCCGCTTCGAGATTATAGGTCAGCAGCGTCACCAGCGGCTGCTCATCCTCGACGATCAGAATTCTGGGACGCATCAGGTATCAGTCTCGATGGTCGCCATTACGGGCCCGTCGTCGCCCTTGGGACGGGCAACCGTGAGCGTGCCGCCGGTGACGACGTAAAAAATTCTC
>CAXTUM010000543.1:0-2730 GCA_964247205.1 uncultured Beijerinckiaceae bacterium | reverse complement strand
CTCCAGCAACTCCACAGCGCCTGACAGCCGCCGAACCTCTGTCCGCCCCAATTCCCCCGGCTCCCCGCCCGCCATGCCGAACGGCTTCACCTTGCGATGCGCCGAGAGGATGGCGCAATCCATGGTCTGGCGGAAGCGGATGGTGCGCTGCGTGCCATCACCCGCGTTCCACTTTCCGCGCCCGCCCGAGCCCCGGCGAATGTGGAAATCTTCGAGCACCACGGGGAAGCGGAACTCGAGTATTTCCGGGTCGGTCAGCCGCGAGTTGGTCATATGCACATGCACGCCGGATGTGCCGTGCCATCCCGGTCCTGCGGGCGAGCCCGAGCAGATCGTCTCGTAATACTGGTATGTGTCGTCGCCGAACGTCAGGTTGTTCATGGTGCCCTGGCTGGCCGCCATGGCCTCCAGCGCGCCGAACAGGCAGTTCGTCACGGCCTGGCTGACCTCGACATTGCCCGCGACAACCGCTGCCGGATATTCGGGCGAGAGCATGCGCTGCTTCGGGATCACGATGTCGATAGGGCGCAGGCAGCCCGCGTTCATCGGAATTTCGTCATCCACCATCAAACGGAAGACATAGAGCACAGCGGCGCGCGTCACCGGCATCGGCGCATTGAAATTGTCGGCACGCTGCGGCGAGGTTCCTGTGAAATCCACCTTTGCCCGCCGCGCCGCCTTGTCCACGGTGATCCTGACCTTGATCTCGCAGCCCTGATCCATCGGATAGGTGAACGAGCAGTCATGCAGCCGGTCGAGCACCCGGCGCACCATCTCAGCCGCGTTGTCCTGCACATGGCCCATATAGGCCTTCACTACGTCGAGCCCGAAAGTCTCGACCATCTTCTCCAGTTCCTGCTGGCCGCGTGCGTTGGAAGCAATCTGCGCCTTGAGGTCGTTCATGTTCTGCACGAGGTTGCGCACGGGGTACTTCGCCGTAGTGAAGGCGCGCACGATATCGTCCTCAAGGAACCTGCCGCGATCCACCAGCTTGAGGTTGTCGATATATACCCCCTCTTGTTCGATATGCGTGGCGAGCGGGCTCATGGAGCCGGGAGCCACGCCGCCGACATCAGCATGATGCCCGCGTGACGCCACCCAGAACAGCAGTTCCTGCCCCGCTTTGTCGAACACTGGCGTGCACACCGTGATATCCGGCAGATGCGTACCGCCATTATAGGGCGCGTTCAGCACGAAGACATCGCCGGGGTTCACCACGGCATTCTGCCGGATGATCGCCTTCACGCTTTCATCCATGGAGCCCAGATGCACCGGCATATGCGGAGCATTGGCGCACAACGCACCGTCGGCCCCGAAGACCGCGCAGGAGAAATCGAGCCGTTCCTTGATGTTGACGGAATAGGCCGTGTTCTGCAGCGTCAGGCCCATCTGCTCGGCGATGGACATGAAGAGGTTGTTGAACACCTCCAGCATCACCGGGTCCGCTTTCGTGCCCACAGCCATCATGCGGTTCAACGGCACCACGCGGGCCAGCACGAGGTAATCCTTCGCAGTCACCTCGGCGCGCCATCCGGCTTCCACCACAATGGTCTGGTTGGGTTCAATGATCAGGGCGGGACCGGCCACCGCAGCGCCGGGAAAGAGCTGGTCGCGCGTGTAGACCGAAGCATCATGAAACGCGCCTCCGGAATAGAACCGCGTGCGCTTGGCGGGCGCGGGCAGCGGGCGCTTGAGCACCTCATGCTCGGCCTCTGCGAATTTCGCCCCGCCGCCGATGGCTTCGACGGAGACAGCCTCAATGACGAGCGGCTTGGTTTCATCAATGAATCCGAAGCGCTGGCGATGGGCTTTCTGGAAGAGTGCCTTCAACGTCGCGAGATCAGCGATGGCCTGAGGATTTCCAGCCTCGACCTCCAGCGCCGTATCGGTGCCCGCGTATCTGATATGCGCCCGTACAAGCACCGCTATATCGCCTGCGGGAACGCCCTGCCCCGCCACTTCCGCAGCAGCCTCGGAGCCCAGCCTCACGCCCGTTCCGATCAGTTCAGCACGCCCTGTTTCATCAAAAGCGCCCTCCAGTGCCTGCTGCCGCGAGGCCCGGATATCGGCCAGTCCCATGCCATAGGCCGACAGCAGCCCCGAGAACGGATGCACGAGGATAGTCGTCATCCCCAGCGCATCGGCCACGAGACAGGCATGCTGCCCTCCTGCTCCGCCGAAGCAGTTCAGCGCATAACGCGTCACATCATAGCCGCGCTGCACGGAAATCTTCTTGATCGCATTCGCCATGTTCTCGACCGCGATGGTGATGAACCCGTCGGCTACCTGCTCCGGTGTCTTGCCGCCGCCGACCTCTATTGCCATCGCAGCGAAGGCCTCTCGCACGGCATCGGCATCCAGCGGCTCGTTGCGTCCGGGGCCGAAGATCGGCGGGAACAGATCAGATGCGAGCTTGCCGACCATCACATTGGCGTCCGTCACGGCCAGCGGCCCGCCGTTGCGGTAGGCCTTGGGACCGGGGTTGGCGCCCGCGCTGTCAGGACCGCAGCGGAATCGTTGCCCGTCGAAATGCAGGATGGAGCCGCCGCCTGCCGCCACCGTATGGATCAGCATCATCGGCGCGCGCATGCGCACACCCGCCACTTCGGTCTCGAAGGCGCGCTCGTAAACGCCGTCGAAATGCGCCACGTCGGTGGACGTTCCGCCCATGTCGAAGCCGATCACCTTGGGAAAACCCGCCGCCAGCCCAGTCTCGGCCATGCCAACGAC
>CAXTUM010000542.1:0-2731 GCA_964247205.1 uncultured Beijerinckiaceae bacterium | reverse complement strand
CGAACCCTCGTATTCAGCTTGGAAGGCTGCTGCTCTACCATTGAGCTACACCCGCTTGGGAGCCATGCCTGAGCTTGACCCGGTCAAATTCTCCTAGCGCAATGACACGCGGTGCGAAAGGGTGAATTCGACGATCTCTGCGTCTTGCCTTCCCTCTTGGCGCTGGCTATAGAGCCTTCTCTGGTCGGATCGGAGTGTGGCTCAGCCTGGTAGAGCACTACGTTCGGGACGTAGGGGTCGTAGGTTCAAATCCTATCACTCCGACCAATTGGCGGCTTTCCAAAAGCAGCGGATCAGGACATTCAGCGGTGCATTCCCGAAGCAGGCTGGCTCATTTAAAAGCATCGACGGCAGATTTCCGGCCTGGGGAAACCACTGGTTGCCTTGCAGAAGGACTGGGACTTGCAAGGATTCCAGCATGAAGCAGGACCGTTTTTTACTCGCAGGCGTGATGGGTGATCCCGTCATGCATTCCCGTTCACCGATCCTCCACAATTACTGGCTTCGTCATTACGGTCTTGCCGGATCTTACGTGCTGCTCGGCATCAAGCCATTGGAGCTGGATCGCGCGCTGAAGGCGCTGCCCGCGCTCGGTTTTGCAGGCTGCAATCTCACCATCCCGCACAAGGAAGCCGCGATGGCCGCGATGGATTATGTTGATCCAGTGGCCAGGCGCATCGGCGCCATGAATTGCGTCGTCGTAAAGCCAGATGGCGGGCTGAGCGGCTTCAACAACGATGGTTACGGCTATATCGAGAGCATCCGGGAAGAGCATCCGGGCTGGCGGGCTGATGCGGGGCCCGTCGTGGTGATTGGCGCCGGCGGCGGCGCGCGCGCCGTAGTGTCAGCGCTGTGCGATGCCGGCGCGCCGGAGGTGCGGCTGATCAACCGCACGCAGGCGCGGGCCGAGCGGCTGGCGGCGGAATATGGCGCACCTGTACGGGCGTATCCGTGGCAGGACCGTGAAGCCGCGCTTTCAGGCGCCGCCATGCTGGTGAATACGACAAGCCTTGGCATGGACGGCCTGCCGCCTCTGGATCTGGGTCTGGATCGTCTGCCAAAACATGCCCTCGTATCTGACATCATCTATATCCCGAAGGAGACACCGTTGCTGGTGCAGGCACGCTTGCGCGGCAACCCCGTGAGCAACGGACTGGGCATGCTGATTCATCAGGCCCGCCCCGCCTTCAAGGCCTGGTTTGGAGTTCTGCCGGAGGTCACGCCGGAGCTTCGAGCGGCGATGGAAGCAGCGACGGCTTAAGGCGGCGCACGTTTTCGGCCGTGCCGGGGGTTGACTGGCGAAACGAAAATGCTCAGGAGACGGCCATAGCGTCAATGGCGCATTCGCCGGTTTAGCTCAGCGGTAGAGCAGCGGTTTTGTAAACCGAAGGTCGGGGGTTCAATCCCCTCAACCGGCACCATCCAAACTCAAGCCGCACGCACTTCCCGCAGAAACCACTTCACCTGCTCCTGCAGAGCATCGGCTTCCCGTGACACGACTGACGATGTCTCGGCCACTTTCTGAGCGCTTTGTGTGGTTGAGGATACCGCCTCCTCGACGTGACGGATGCCCATGGCTCCGCGCGAGGCTCCTTCGGAGGCCGCCATCACATTGTCGGACATGGAACCGAGAGAACTGGATTGCTCCTCCACGGCAGCAGCCACGGAACTGGCGATACGAGAGACTTCTGCAATCGTCCTGTTGACTGATTCGATGGCGCTGCTTGCCCCGGTCGAGGCATTGCGCATGCCCGCGATCTGACTGGCGATTTCTGCTGTGGCGCTGGCAGTCTGGGCCGCGAGGCCCTTGACCTCGCTGGCCACCACGGCAAAGCCGCGGCCGGCATCTCCTGCGCGAGCCGCCTCTATCGTGGCATTGAGCGCCAGCAGATTGGTCTGTGCCGCGATGGTGTCGATGAGTCCGATGATCTCGCCCACGCGTTCGGCCTGCACCATCAGATCACCCATGGCCTTCTGCGCGCGGCCGGCTTCCTCCAGCGCATGGGACGCAGCCTGATCCGACCGCAATGCCTGATCGGCCACTTCCTGCACCGAACTCGAAAGCTGCTGGGAAGCGACAGATGCGAGCTCGATCTCGTTGGCCGCACGGTCCGTTTCGCCAGCGGCGGAAATGGCCTGCGCTTCGGCCTCGGAGGCGGTACGGTCCAGATCGGACGATACGGTGTGCATCTGGCCCGATGCCTGATTGAGCAGGGCGAGCGAGCCCTGCACCGAGGTTTCGAAGCGCCCGATGACGGCTTCGATCGACCTGACGCGCTCGGCCTCGACAGTTGCCTGGCGGGATTTCTGCTCTGTCAGGAGTTGCCGCTCGCTGGCATTGTCGCGGAAGACAGACAGCGCCTGCGACATTGCGTGCAACTCGGGAATCCGGCTGTCAGAAGAGATATCCGCAGCTGTCCCGCCTGCAGCAAGATTGTGCATGGCCAGCGCCAGCTGACTGACCTGACGGCTGATCTGCCGTCCCAGCGTGGCTGCCATCAGGACAGAAATTGCGATGACGCCTGCCAATGTGGCAAAGAGGAACCATTGTCTCTGGGCATCGATATCCGAACGGTACTGGCGGGCCTCGACCGCGCGCTGGTCCATCTGGCCACGCAAATCACCGGAATGCTTGGACAAGATGATGTAACCGGCATTCAACCGGTTGAACATAGTTTGAGACAGCTGCGTGGTATCAACCCAGTCCAGGAAGTTAAGCCTGTATTCCCCG
>CAXTUM010000541.1:0-2740 GCA_964247205.1 uncultured Beijerinckiaceae bacterium | reverse complement strand
TTGCCGATCAATGTCGCGAAGTTGACAAAGCAGCAGGCATAGAGCGTGATGCCAAGCGCCGCGAGATTCATCCCCACAAGCCAGCCGTTGGGTCGGCGCTGCACCATCCTGATGATGATCAGCATCAGGCCAGCGATCACCAGCAGCATCCAGATGAAGGCCGAAAGGCGCAGGAGTGTCAGCGAATAAGTCTCGACATAGAGTTTCAGCCTGTAGACCGAGGAGAGCACGAGCAGGATGTTCTGCGCCACGAAGATGTAGAGAAGGGCGCTGAGAACCGGTGACTTTTCCGCCGTGCCGCCGTCCCTCAAAGTCACCAGCACGAAAGCGGCAGCGAGCAGTGCCGTGATCACCAGCGGATAGGCGCCGCGGTGCGCATAGGCCGCGTAGGTCATGCCCTGCGGCAGAGAGAAGCCATTGAAGAGATAGACGCAATCCATGGCGGATTGGGTCGCGAAGAGCGCATTGAACAGGATCAGCGCCCGCAGGATCGAGGCATCGGAGAAGAAGAAGTCGGCGAGCGAGGCGGGGGAAGGCTCTTGGGGAACGGGGATGGCGGCCTTGCTCTCACGAGTCTTGAGCCGCAGATGCAGGAGCGGCCAGACCAGCGCCAGCACCATGCCCCAGAAGATCAGCCGGTCCGGGTTGAGCAGCCGCGTTAGCACTGCCCATTCGATCTGGGCCACAAGATTGCCGATCAGCGGATTGGCCTCGGCAAACAGCCAGAGGAAAGCCAGCCCCAGCAGCAGCGGCATCGCCCAGACCAGCAACACGCCGCGGCTGGAAGCGCGGACGCGCGCGAGATCGGCGGATCGCGGCGCATTCAGCACATCGCCGATGATCTGGAAAGGCCCGAAGCCGAAGAGCCGTGCCAGTTGGCGCAGCAAGCCTTGCCAGCTCGCCTCGGCCTTTCCGCTGAGAACAAGCGCAGCCAGACCGGAGGCAGTGATGGCTATCAGCATAGACAAGGCGCTGGCCTCGACAGCGGCAGGAAGCGCGCCGATCAGAGCAATCGCAATTCCGAGTGTCTGATGCCGTGAATTCACAGTCCGGCGCTGCACCCACCAGACGCCAGCCACTATGGCAAGCAGGAAAAGGCTGACCGAAACACCGGGCTGGTGGCCGTAGAACAACTGATCCGCCAGCAGCACGAGCAGGGCAGCCAGACCGATCTTGAGAGGGGCCTGCTCTATCGGCGCTGTTAGGGGTGGCGGCGATGCGGCAGGGAGTGCGGCAGCTTCGGTCATGGCTGGGGTCTTTCCGGCGGGTTGTCCATGCCGCCAGAATGCGTGCGAGATCAGCAGGGTGTTGGGCAGGTCTACTGAATTTCTCCTGAGATTCTTGCAGGATTTGTGCAGCCCCCTTCCCTTCCCGGCCGATCTCACTTAGTTGCAGATGCAACCAATTTTCGGGAACCTCCATGACCGGCTTCGCCTCCAGCAATGACCTTGCAGAAAAAAAAATCACCTTCGTCGAGATCGGCAAGGGCATCTATGCCTTCACGGCAGAAGGTGATCCCAACACCGGCATCGTGGTGGGTGACGACGGCGTGCTGATCGTCGATGCGCAGGCGACGCCCGCCATGGCGCAGGCCGTGATCGAGCGAGTCAAAAGCGTTACCGACAAGCCGATCACCCATGTGCTGCTGTCGCATTATCACGCGGTGCGGGTGCTGGGGGCTTCGGCCTACAGGGACGCCAAGATGATCATCGCGTCGAAAGGCACGCGCGAGCTGATTGTCGAGCGCGGGGCGCAGGATATGGCGAGCGAGATCGGGCGGTTTCCGCGCCTGTTCCGCGGCAAGGAAACCATTCCCGGCCTCACCTGGCCGACGCTGACGTTCGATGGCGACATTTCAATCTGGCTGGGCAAGCGCGAGGTGCGCATCAGCCATCCCGGGCGCGGCCATACGGCGGGCGACACCATCGCCTGGGTGCCGGATGCCGACGTGATGTTCTCGGGCGATCTCGTAGAATACAGGTCGGCCTGTTATTGCGGCGATGCGCATTTCGCCGACTGGCCCAAGACGATCAGGCGGCTGGCGGGATATCAGCCCAAAGCGCTTGTGCCGGGGCGCGGCGATGCGCTGGTCGGTCGCAAGAAGGTCGCGGCGGCGATGGAAGGCACGGCGGATTTCCTGCAGGCGCTTTACGGCACGACGAAGCGCAGCGTGAAGAAGGGCGACGATCTCAAAGCCGCCTTCGCCGCCGTGCGCAAGGCCATGGACAAGCCCTTCGGAAAGTATGCGATCTACGAGCATTGCCTGCCGTTCAACGTCTCGCGCGCCTATGACGAGGCGTCGGGCATCGCGCATCCGCGGATCTGGACGGACAAGCGGGATTTGGAGATGTGGAAGGTGCTGCAGGGGAAGTGACAGCCAACCGCAACGCGGTGGACAGCAAGCGCGGACAAGCGTAACATGTGACGCATGTCAACTTCACGGTCCAAGCAGACAGACAGGCAGCGCTCAGCCACTGCGAGGCGCATGGCGGAGTATCGCAAGCGCATGCGTGCTCAAGGATTGAGGCCCGTGCAAATCTGGATGCAAGATACCAAATCGCCTGAGTTCATTGCCAAGCTCAAGCGCGAAGCAGAGATTCTGGCCGTGAGCGACCCTGCGGGCGACGAGATCATGGCTGAGATTGAAGCGGGCTACGAATGGCCCGAATACAATTGGCCACTCGACGTATGAAACGCGGCTCCATTGTTATTGCTGCTTTCACCGGAGACTACGGCAAAC
>CAXTUM010000540.1:0-2745 GCA_964247205.1 uncultured Beijerinckiaceae bacterium | reverse complement strand
ATGACAGCCGAAATCCTGATGTCGCGCGAAATGACGTATAGCGCCGCTCGCAAAAAAGACTCAGGTGAACGCTGTGACATAGAAGCTGGTATGGCAAAACTTGTTGCCGCACGTGTGGCCTGGTCAGCTGCCGACGCCGCACTGCAAATTCATGGTGGTAACGGCTATGCGTTGGAATACGAAATCAGCCGCGTGTTGTGTGATGCGCGGATTCTCAACATCTTCGAAGGTGCTGCAGAAATCCAGGCGCAGGTCGTGGCTCGCGGGTTGTTGCAGAGGTGAGCCATGATCAACGCTGAGACAACCGCACCGATCAGCGACTGGATTGGCAAGTCAGAACGAGTCACGGATACAGTGACGCCGCGCCTCTCGTTCAGTCTTCGTGCGATGTTGGATCACGAGCGCTTTGATGACAGATCACGCGCACTGCCGCAGCTTGGCCACTGGCTCCTTGCTCCTGCCATCGTTCCGCAAGCGCAGTTGGGTGCAGACGGTCATCCGGCAGTTGGTGGGTTTCTTCCCCCCGTGAGCCTTCCCCGTCGCATGTGGGCGTCTAGTAAGGTGGAATTCCTAAATCCATTACCCATTGGTTCTGAGGTCGTGCGGGTGTCGACAATCAAGTCAGTGTCAGAAAAATCCGGTTCCACAGGAAAGTTGATTTTTGTCGAAATTGATCACAAGTATCTTGTGGCGGGTGTCGCTGCGGTGGTTGAAACTCAAACTATCGTCTACCGTGAGGCAGGAGCCGCAGGAAAGCCCGCAGCAACTCTAGAACAGCCTTCCGAAGGCTGGAATTTGCAGACGGTAGCACTGCCCACATCCACGTTTCTCCTGCGCTATTCAGCACTGACCTCCAATATCCACCGCATTCACTATGATCGGCCTTATGCAACTGGGACAGAAGGCTATCCAAACCTGATTGTTCACGGCCCCTTGCTGGCAACATTGCTGGTCAATCTGATCGCTGAAAAACACGGCGACGATCCTTTGCGGGCATTCAATTTCCGCGCCGTATCTCCTGCCTATGGTGATGAACCCATAACGCTGGCTGCAAAGCACGACGGCGCCGAGGTTCAACTGCGAGCTGTGTCGAGCGAAGGACGGGTGTTAATGCTCGCAGAAGGAACACTCAGATGACAGGTATTACATCCATCAGGTCATTCCTGTTTTTGCCGGCGGACCGGACAGAGCGTCTAGAAAAAGCAATTTCAACAGCTGCCGGTGGAATCATTCTCGATCTTGAAGACGGTGTAGCGGCGAACGCAAAACCTGCCGCACGGCTTGCGTTAGAGTCTGCCATTGAGGCAATTCGCGCCGCAGGAAAATTGGCGGTAGTGCGCGTCAATGCAGGCAACGAAATGACGGCAGACATTGCAGCACTTTCGTCTGGCTTGCCCGATCTGGTCATGCTGCCGAAAGTTGCAAGTGAAAACCAGATCAAAGAGCTGAGGCAGCAACTAGAATCTGTTGCAGTCATCGCCCTGATCGAAACGCCAATGGGTGTTCTCAATGCGCGGGAGATCACGGCCAGCCTCAGGTCAACCGATGCTGTCGCATTTGGTGGAGAAGACTTTGCAACACTGATGGAGATAACGCCGAGATCAGACGATTTGAGTTTTGCGGGCCACTCCATCGCTTTGGCCGCGCGGGCGTTTGGAATTGCGGCATTCGGCGTTGTCGGTTCCATCGCTGATATCAAGGATCAAGCAGCGTTCCTCAAATCCTGCGACAGAGCGAAACGAGCGGGTTTTTCGGGCGCGTTGACCGTTCATCCTGCCCAAGTTGCAATTGCCGAAAGTGTGTTTGCTCCATCTGAGGAAGAAGTCACTTGGGCGAGGGAGATCATTGTGGCCAACGAAGCCAACCCCGTCGGTGCCTTTCGCGGAAAAGATGGCCGTATGGTTGATAAGCCTGTTCTGGATAGAGCGCGCCTCATCATCCAACGCATGTCTTCGGAAAAGTCACACGAGAGGTAAGCCATGAAAGTACTCGTCGCGGTCAAGCGCGTGGTTGATTACAATGTGAAAATCCGTGTCAAGGCGGATGGTTCGGGTGTGGAACTCGCCAACGTCAAGATGTCGATGAATCCGTTCGACGAAATCGGCGTCGAAGAGGCCATTCGTCTGAAGGAAGCCGGAAAGGCCACCGAGATCGTGGCCGTTTCCATCGGGCCGCAGCAAGCCCAGGAAACCCTGCGCACGGCACTGGCCATGGGCGCTGACCGCGCCATCCTGATCAAGCATGATGACATTGTGGAGCCTTTGGCTATCGCCAAGATCCTCAAGGCCGTGGTCGATGCCGAAAAGCCGGAAATCGTGATCCTGGGCAAACAGGCGATTGACGACGACTGCAACCAGACTGGCCAGATGCTCGCGGCCCTGCTCGGCTGGCCGCAAGCCACCGCTTGCTCGAAGCTCGAACCCGGCACTGGTGAAGCCACCATCACCCGCGAAATCGACGGCGGCTTGCAGACGCTGAAGGTGAAGATGCCGCTGATCGTGACGACGGACCTTCGCCTCAACCAGCCGCGCTATGCCTCGCTGCCCAACATCATGAAGGCCAAGAAGAAGCCGCTCGATGAAAAGACCGCGGCTGACTATGGCGTTGATACCAAGCACCGCCTCAAGGTGATCAAGACGGTAGACCCGCCGAAGCGTGATGCTGGCGTGAAGGTCAAATCCGTGGCCGAGCTTGTCGGCAAACTCAAGGACGCAGGAGCACTCTGATGGCTGTTCTTCTCATCGC
>CAXTUM010000539.1:0-2745 GCA_964247205.1 uncultured Beijerinckiaceae bacterium | reverse complement strand
TCCGCCCCCACGAGCACGGACACGCCAGCACCGGCGGATGCCTGCACATCCGATCAGGTCAGGGGTGTCGCCGTGGTCTTCGCCAGGGCAACGGGCCAGAAATGCGCCCGGTCATGGCGCTATACCGATGATGTCGGCTCCGATCCCGCCTTCCCCGATGTCTCGGCCCGTGACGCGAAGGCGCTGCACGAGCTGAAGGCTTTGGGGCGGCTGCAGATCTGACAGATGACCCCGCTTCGCCGCCTGTTCCTGATCGCCTTCGTGATCACCCTCGCGCTCGATCAGGCGTCGAAGCTCTGGCTGTATTTCATCGTGGATATCGCAGCGCGCCAGCCCATTGAGGTGACGCCGTTCTTCAATCTGATCCTTGTCTGGAACTTTGGCGTTTCCTACGGCATGTTCCAGCAATCAACTGAAACGGGCCGCTGGGTTCTGACGATTTTCAAGGTCGTGGCCGCCGTCGCACTCACCTTCTGGGCATGGCGCTCACAGGAGAAATGGCTGAACATCGGGCTCGGCCTCATCGCGGGCGGCGCCATCGGCAATGCCATTGACCGGGTGATCTACGGCGCCGTGCTGGATTTCGCCCATTTCTTCTGGAATGGCTTCTCATGGTACGTCTTCAACATTGCCGATGCGGCCATCGTTGCCGGTGTCGGTTTCTTGCTGTATGACGGCTTCACATCGGGGCGGCCTGCCGCCTCTCAAAAGTCATGATTTCAGTCCGTGGATGGTGCCGATCATCCCGGTCGGAGGAGTTGAAATGACATATCGTGTTATGGCCATTGCCGGGCTGGCGTTGGCAGGCATCTCGGTCGCCTCTGTCCCGGCGAACGCGCAGGGATTGCTGGATATCGGACGAATGATCATCGGTTTGCCCGCCGAAGAAAAGCCCGCGCTGGACTATCGCGAGCGTGCACCCCTCGTGGTGCCGCCCGGCCAGAACCTGCGTCCGCCGGTCGAGGCAGCCGCCCCTGATCAGCGCCGCGCCAACTGGCCGCAGGATCCGGATGTGGTGGCGCGCCGCAAGGCAGCCGAAGATGCGCGCAAGCCTGTTTTCGTCGATAGCATCACCGGACGGGAGATCGGCGGCAGCCGGCGGCTGACGGTGGACGAGGTTCGCTCGGGCCGTGTCGCCGGCCAGGAGGTGGTGCGCACGCCGCAGCAATTCCAGGATGACCGCTCGCGCGCCAATGTCATGGGCGGGCTGACGACGCTGCGCGAGATGGACAAGCAGTCGGCAGGAGCCAACGACGGCAGCATTCCCCGGGCTGAACCCCGCCGCGAATTCCTGACGGAGCCGCCGTCCGGCCTGCGCCGCCCCGCTGACAACGCACCGTTCCGCGCCACGCGTGAGGGTTCACTCGGAACAAGGCCGGAGCCAAGCCCGCTTGATATCTTCAAGGAAGGCTCCAACACGCGCTGATCTGGTGCAGCGGGGGACATCCGCTTCAACACGTCGCTCCTCAAACCCGCGTTGGCCTCTGGCGAACGCGGGTTTTGCATTCCATATTGGCTTTAATGCGCTTCCGCGCGATCAGGACAACACATTCATGGCCGAAACGGCAGTCGCTTCCACCTTCCATCTCGACAACGGCATGCAGGTCGTCGTGATCCCCGATCATCGCGCGCCCGTTGTTACCCATATGGTCTGGTACAAGAATGGCTCGGCGGATGATCCGGAGGGCAAGTCCGGCATTGCGCATTTTCTCGAACATCTGATGTTCAAGGGCACGACAAAGCACCCCAAGGGCAAGTTCTCCAACCTTGTGTCGGAGCTCGGCGGGCAGGAGAACGCCTTCACCTCCTATGATTACACCGCGTATTTCCAGAAAATCGCCAAGGAACATCTCGAAACCATGATGGCTTTCGAGGCGGACCGCATGACCAATCTCGTGCTGTCGGATGAGGACGTGATCCCGGAGCGCGATGTGGTGCTGGAAGAGCGCCGCATGCGCACCGACAGCGATCCATCCTCGCAGCTCTCCGAAAGCCTGAGCGCCACGCTCTATGTGAACCATCCCTACGGCCTGCCGATCATCGGCTGGCAGCACGAGATCGCCGCGCTCGACCGGCAGGATGCGCTGAACTACTACGGGCGCTTCTACACGCCGGAAAATGCCATTCTTGTGGTGGCAGGCGATATCACCGAGCCGGAGGTTAAAAGCCTCGCAACGGCGACCTACGGCCAGATTCGGGCGCGGGGCGAAGCGCCGAAGCGCACCCGCAAGGTGGAGCCGCCGATTCCCGCCGCGCGCCGCGTGGAACTGGCCGATCCCAAGGTGGAGCAGCCGAGCTTCCAGCGCTACTGGCTGGTGCCCTCGCATGTGAGCGCCGCAGATTCAGAGCCCTATGCGCTGGAACTGCTGGCGCAGATCCTGGGCGGCGGCGGCGCGAGCCGCCTGTTCCGTGCGTTGGTGCAGGATCAGGAGCTCGCGACCAATGCAGGCTCCTGGTACATGGGCGATGCCGTCGATCTCACGCGGTTCGCGGTCTATGCCCTGCCGCGTGAAGGCGTTGATCTCAAGACGCTGGAAAAAGCGACAGAGGCCGTCATTGCGGGTCTGATCGAGAATCTCACGGAGCGGGAACTCAACCGCGCCAAGACACAGCTGATCGCTGATACAGTTTACGCCCGCGACAGCCAGGCGACGCTCGCCCGCATGTATGGTTCTACGCTGGCTGTCGGCGGCGCCGTCAAGGATGTCGAGAACTGGCCCGCCCGGATTGATGCCGTGACGCTGG
>CAXTUM010000538.1:0-2754 GCA_964247205.1 uncultured Beijerinckiaceae bacterium | reverse complement strand
TGCTGGACGAGCCGACATCGGCGCTGGACCGCACCGTGCAGAAATCCGTGATCGAGTTGCTGCGTGACCTGCAGCAGGCGCATGATCTGACCTATCTTTTCATCAGCCATGATCTCGCCGTTGTCCGGGCTCTGTCCGACAGCGTGATCGTGATGAAGGACGGCAGAATCGTGGAGCAGGGCAGCGTAGACCAGATTTTCGCCGCGCCGCGGGAGGATTACACGAAGGCGCTGATCGCGGCGGCGTTTCCGGAGGCTTGATGGCTATTTCCCCAGCAGCTTTCGGTAACGCTCCACTTCCACAGGAACCAGCTTCCCCAGATGCTCAGCCGAACGCTCGGCCTCGGGCGGAGCGGCTGCTGCGAGATCATCGAAACGCTTGCTGACAGGCTCGCTTTCCAGGGCCTTGCGCAGGACTTCGTTGAGTTTGGCGACGACCGGTGCCGGTGTTCCCTTGGGCACGAAAAAGCCGTTCCAGCCCTGCATGGAGAATTCCGGCAAACCGGCTTCCACGGAGGTCGGCACATCGGGGAGCGACTTCAACCGCGTGTCAGTCGCCACGGCCATGGCCTTGACGCTTCCCGCCTGGACATGGGTCTGCAGCGAAGTCGCGGCATCACAGACACCATCAATGCTGCCTGCGAGGACATCGTTCAAGGCGGGGGCTGCGCCGCGATAGCCCACGAGCTGGGCCTCGGCCTTGGCGGCTTGCAGGAAATTGAGGCAGATCAGATAATTTGAAGATCCCGTTCCCGCATGGCCAAGCGTGACCTTGCCGGGGTTCTTCTTCAGGTGTTCGACGAATTCCGTCATGGTTTTTGCCGGGAAGTCCTTCTTGAGCGCAACGATGGGTGCTGTTTTGGCAATCAGGCCAACGGCCGCAAAATCATCCGGCTTGAATGTTACGTTCTCGTGGATCCAGTAGACGGCGGCGCTTGTGCCGCTGTTGCCGATCCCGATGGTGTAGCCATCGGGCACCGCACGCGACAGGCGTGTCAGCGCCGTCGAGCCGCCGGCGCCCGCGATGTTTTCCGGAACAATACGCTGGCCGATGATCTGGCTCATCTGTTCGGATACGATCCGGGCGATGACATCGGAGGTGCCGCCGGGCGCGAAGGGCACAATCATGGTGATCGGACGGGAAGGGTAGATGTCCTGCCCAAGAGCATGACCGCAGAGAGCAAGCAACGTGACTATTGATGCCGTTGCTCGGAGCACTTGAAAATTATGGGATTTTTTCAAGTCAGTCATCGTCGTGTCTCTTCCGTTTTGCACAAGCCAGATCGAATTATCTGCACCCGGGTCGTGTTTCAGCCTTTGGCCTTACATTGCGTTAAGGCTTGGCCTGTAACGGATGGATGCCCGGGGCCATATCGCATGATATCCATTAAAGTCCGTTTGAGCGCCGCTGTCATCAGTCTTGCGCTGATGACGCTGCTGGCCGTGGGATCGTCCATATGGACCATGCGCGCCAGCGAATCCGCGATGCAGCTGGTTCTGGACGACCGGGTCATCCCGTTGCGCGATCTCAAGATGATCTCCGACGCCTATGCCGTGGATATTGTCGATACCTCGCACAAGGTGCGCGGCGGCTCATTTACGTTCGCCAAGGGCCTCGAAAAGGTGCAAAGTTCTCAGAAAGTGATCGAAGAACGCTGGGCGGCGTATCTGGCGACGTATCTGACGGAAGAAGAAAAGCGCCTGGTCAAGGATGCCGAGACCGCGAAGAAGCGTGCTGATGCTGTTGTTGCCGAAATCATCGACATGTTTCGCGATGAAATGCGTGGTCCCGTGGCGACCTTCGTCGACAACAGGCTCTATCCCGCGATCGAGCCCATGACCGAGTCCATAGACAAGCTCGTCGCCCTTCAGATCACCGAGGCTGAAGCCGCCGCCAACCTGACCAGGATCTCTGCCGCCCTGAACCAGAAGCTCCTGCTGCTTGCGCTTGCGCTTGCGCTGGCGCTCGTGAGCTTTGCTCTGCTCACGACATTCCGCCACGTGCTGGCTCCGATCCGGCAACTGACGGCGGCGCTTGGAGCGATGGGAGCGGGTGATTTTTCCAACCCCGCGCCCTTGCAGGGAAGAAAAGATGAAATCGGGCAGATGGCCGGCGTGATCGAACAGATGCGGGGCAGCAGCCTTGAGATCAAACGCTTGAACATGGAGAAGAGCGAAACATCCGAGCGCGAGCTTGCAAAACGCGGGCTGCTTCTCACGTTGATCCGCGATCTTGGCCAACAGGTCAACGGCGCGTCACGTCAGGTGAATGACGGTGCGCAGGCCATGACCGCAAGTTCGTCGATCCTGGCGGAATCGGCCAGCCAGACCGCTGAGCGCAGCGCCTCCACGCGCGTAAGCCTTGAGGGCAATACGGCGGCAATCCAGTCGATGGCCGCAGCAACCTCGGAACTCTCCATGTCGGTTGAGGAACTCGCTATGCAAGGCGGGCGTATCCTGGCCTCCGTGGACCAGATGGGAGCCCGCGCCAGTCTGGCTGGCGGCAAACTTGATGAGCTGAACGAGATCGCGGGCAAGGCCTCTGCAGCTGTCGATCTGATCGCGAGTGTGGCGGACCAGACCAATCTTCTGGCGCTCAATGCCACGATCGAGGCGGCACGGGCGGGTGAAGCAGGCCGCGGGTTCGCGGTCGTCGCCGGTGAGGTCAAGGGACTGGCCGCGCAGGCGGCCAGAGCCAGCAGCGATATCCGCACATTGATCGCGGCCATGACGGAGACGGGCGTGAGCCTGCAGG
>CAXTUM010000537.1:0-2758 GCA_964247205.1 uncultured Beijerinckiaceae bacterium | reverse complement strand
ATGAGGGCAGCGCCCTTGCCATCCCCGCCTTTCCCCGCCAAGAACCCGGCATGTGAGACCGCCCGACCTATAGTCCCCTTGCCACCTACGCCCACCGCGCCAAGCCCTATGCGCATGATGCGGAATTCCGGCTTATGCCGCAGCACCTGCGCGTCGAGCAGGGCAAGCGCTCGGGGGATTTTCCCTATCGGGACATCGCGATGATCCGGCTCACCTACAAGCCGCGCAACACCACGAACGAGGGCTATGTCTGCAAGATCTACCGGCGCGACGGGCATACGGCTTCGCTCACCAACCTGTCATGGAAGAGCCTGGTCGATCTGGAGCGGCAGGACGGGGATTATCGGCGGTTTGTCGAAAGGCTGATCGCCGAGGTGCACCGCGCGAACCCCGGTGTTGCGCTTCAGGCCGGCATGCCGCGCTGGCTGCATATCATCACAGGGCTGGCCGGGCTCATCGCCGTGATCGCGCTGGTCACCGTGGCAGGGCAGGCGGTGCTCAACGGCGGCCTGCCCGTCGCGGTGCTGACCGGCATTCTGGCGCTCTACTGCGGCTGGTGGGCCACGCGGTATCTCGCACGCAACAGGCCGCGCGGTTTTGTGGTCAGCGCTATACCAGAGGATGTGCTGCCGAAGGCATAGGGTTCACCCCTGCTTCGCCGGCGTCATCACCGTCAGTCCGTCAAGGTCCGCCTTCACCTTGATCTGGCAGGAGAGCCGCGAAGTCGGGCGCACGTCGAAGGCGAAATCCAGCATGTCGTCTTCCATCGGCTGGGGCTTGCCCACCTTCTCGGACCAGTCGTCGGCCACATAGACATGGCAGGTCGCGCAGGCGCAGGCGCCGCCGCATTCCGCCTCGATGCCGGGAATGCTGTTGCGGATCGCGGTTTCCATCATCGTGGAGCCGTTGTCGGCCTCGACCGTGCGTGCGGTTCCGGCCGCATCGATGAATGTCACTTTCGCCATGGAAATCCTCATTGTGCGGCCGTTGCCGCCATCTGCCGCATGCTGTTTCCAGCGCTCATAACGCAGGCCGGTGCGTCTGACGAGATGGGAATCGCGCTTACGCGCCCAAATGCCTCAGAGCCTGCACCGTGGCATCCAGCAATTGCCGCACGTCGTCGAGCGCAGTGATGTCGCCGGGGGCGAGTTCCAGCCGCGATGCCGCTTCCGCCAGCGGCCGCGCGCCAAGAGCCAGCGCCGAACCCTTGAGTCGGTGAGCGATATCGGCGCGCGCGATACCGGTGGCGCCTTCAATGCCTGACAGGATGGCGGGAGCCTGATCCGTGAACATGCCGATGATCTCGCGGCGTATGCCGGGATCATGAAAGGTCTGCTGATCGAGTTCGATCTCGTCGATGATCGGCGTCATGGCTTCTTCGGGTAGCTCAAGTCAGCGCGGACTGCCAGTCCGCTCTGCCCGGGCGTTAACGAAGTTTGATGAAAGATTAACAGGATGTTTGCGCGGGAGGGTGTTTCACGTCTAAAATCAGGATTGGTCTATCATGAGAGCTATGCTCCCGTGGAGACCGGCCGGTTCTGCTGTTTCCGTGTTTGCGTACCCCGAGGCACTCCTGATGGAGCGTGGGCATGCCGACACCAGCGCTGGCCACGGTGTGGTGTACGAACACGAGGCAGGCATGGCCAAGGCAAACAAGACTCCGGATCCGGCGGAAGCCGCATTGTCCGCGATCGAGGAAGCGCTGAGCGGCGGGGCTACCGGGACCGATGGTCCCTTGGCGCCTCCTGCCATGCCCAAGGCGAATATGCCCAAGATGAACATGCCCAGGGTGAAGATGCCAAAGATCGACAAGGCCCCCGAGGTCACGATCGAGCCTGCGTCCGAGCCTGTACTGGAAGCCTCCGCGCTTGTGCCCCCGGTTCCCGCGAACGAACCGATGCCTGCGCCTGCCGCACCCGTGGTGACACCGCCGCGCGCTGCCGCCAATGATGACAAGCGCAACGGCGCCGCCCTGCTGAGCGCCTTGCAGCAGCGCCCGTCCAGCGCGCCGCTCTGGCTCGCCACGCTGATGTCGCTGGGCTGGCTCGCGCTGGCCGGATACTATGTTTTCAACACGTACCACGCCTCGATTCTGTCTTCCGGTGGCTATCTGGCCGAGAATAATCTGCCGCTCGTTGTGGCGATTGCGGTGGCAGCCCTTCTGCCCATCATCTTCATGTTCAGTGCTGCTTCGATGGTGCGCCGCGCGCAGGAAATGCGCATTGCCGCCCGCGCCATGACCGAAGCGGCACTGCGTCTTGTGCAGCCCGAGGCGATTGCGTCCGATTCCGTGTTCTCGCTGGGCCAGGCTATTCGCCGCGAAGTCGCTTCCATGGGCGACGGCATCGAACGGGCTGTGGCCCGTGCGAGCGAGCTCGAAGCCCTTGTCCACAGCGAGGTTTCACAGCTCGAGCGCTCGTATTCCGACAACGAGCTGAAAATCCGCATGCTGCTGGATGAGCTTGCCAACCAGCGCGACGCCATCAACAACAATGCTTCGTCAGTCCGCGCCGCTATCATGGGTGCGCATGACAACCTTGCCAGCGACATGCAGACCGTGTCGCAGCGCATCACGGATTCGGTCACCGAAGCCGGTAACCGCGTCACGTCCGCTCTGGATGAGCGCCGCGACCAGATCGCCAGTTCGCTGTCGCGCGCCGGTGACCAGATGATTGACCAGATCACGGTGCGGTCATCGGAGCTGATCGACAGGCTTTCGGCTACAGGCGAGGGCGTCAACGACAAGATTGCCGCGACC
>CAXTUM010000536.1:0-2759 GCA_964247205.1 uncultured Beijerinckiaceae bacterium | reverse complement strand
GCACCAATATCCTGGACCTTGCGCCGCCTGCCGCCAACCGGCTGCACGTGATCGAGCTCAGCACTTTCCAGATCGACCTGACGCCGTCGCTCGCGCCTACCATCGGTGTTATGATCAACCTGACGCCCGATCATCTGGATCGCCACGGCACGATGGAGAGCTACGCCGCCATCAAGGAGCGCGTGGTCTCATCAGCCGAAACCGCGATCTGCGGTGTGGATGACAGCTGGTCCAAGGCCATGGCAGACCGCCGAACAATGTCCGGCAAGCCGCTCGTGCGCTTCTCGGTCGGCCGCCTTCCCAGCGGCATCATCGCGAGAGGCAGCACGCTGAGCAGGATGGAAGGCGGTGAGGAATTCGACATCGCCAGCCTCGCCAGCATCGCCTCCCTGCGCGGCGTGCACAACGCCCAGAACGCTGCGGCGGCGGTCGCGGTCGCCCTGGTGTTCAAGCTCGCGCCAGAACTCATCCAGAAGGCGCTCCGTTCCTATGCCTCGCTGCCGCACCGCATGGAGCAACTCGGAAGCGTGGGTAAAACGGTCTTCATCAACGACAGCAAGGCGACCAACGCCGATTCCACGCGCGGCGCACTGGCTGGCGGGGAGGGGATTTTCTGGATTCTCGGCGGCAAGGAGAAGGAAGGCGGCATCGAGGATCTGCGTCCGCTTTTTGGCGCCGTGGTGAAAGCCTATCTTATTGGTCATGCCGCCGAAGCCTTCGCGGCGACGCTTGAAGGCGCGGTTCCGCATGAGCGTTGCGGTACTCTGGATGTAGCGGTCAGCCGCGCTGCGGCGGACGCAGCAGCAAGCGCGTTTGCCCATCCCATCGTGCTGCTGTCGCCGGCATGCGCGTCCTACGACCAGTACAAGAGCTTCGAGCATCGCGGCGCGCATTTCCGCGAACTCGTGACTGCGCTGCCGCAATTCATTCCAGTCAAGGGAGAGTCATGATGGCGTCTCGTGCCGAATCCGGTCTGATGAGCAACTGGCTCTGGACCGTGGACCGCCCGCTCATTGGTGCGATTGGCCTGCTTATGCTCTGCGGCATTGTCTTTGGCCTCGCGGCAAGCCCCGCTGTGGCCGAACGGCTGCAACTCGCGACATTCCATTTCGTTCACCGGCAAGCGCTGTATCTTGTGCCCGCCATCGCGGTGATGTTCGCGGTCAGCTTTCTCAGTCCGCGCTATATCCGGCGGCTGGCGCTGCTGGTCTTCGTCGTCGCCATGGCCATGGTGGTGGCGACGGTGCTGTTTGGTGTCGAAATCAAGGGCGCAAAGCGCTGGATCAACCTGCCGTCGCCGCTGGGGGCCATCCAGCCCTCGGAATTCGTGAAACCGGCTTTTGTCATCGTAGCGGCGTGGGCGTTCTCGGAAGGCGCCAAGCGCACCGAAATGCCCGGCACGCTGATGGCGATCCTGCTGTTGCCAGCCACCATCGTGCCGCTGATCCTGCAGCCCGATATCGGTCAGACCATGCTGATATCCATCGTCTGGTGCGGCCTGTTCTTTCTCGCCGGCCTGCATATCCTCTGGGTGGTCGGCCTCGCTGGTCTCGGCGTGGGCGGCATCATGCTGGCCTACAAATTCGTGCCGCATGTCACCAAGCGGGTGAACAAGTTCTTCGACGAGAAGGGCAATCAGGACAGTTTCCAGGTTGATTCCGCTCTGGAAAGTTTTATCAGCGGCAGCTTCCTCGGCAAGGGGCCTGGTGAGGGAACCGTGAAGCGCCATCTGCCTGATGCACATACCGACTTCATTTTTGCAGTGATTGGCGAGGAGTTCGGTCTGATTGTCTGCATAGCACTGGCCTGTCTCTTCGCATTCATCGTGCTGCGCACGTTCTGGCTGGCGGGTCGCACGGCGGACCCGTTCTGCCGGTTCGCTGCGGCAGGACTGGCGCTCCTGTTCGGCGTGCAGAGCTGCATCAACATGGCCGTGAACCTGCACCTGATGCCGCCCAAGGGCATGACCTTGCCGTTCATCTCTTATGGCGGTTCGTCGCTGCTGAGTCTGGCATTGTGCATGGGCTTCCTGATCGCCGTCACCCGCAAACGGCCAAGGGCTGAAGCGCAATTACCGTCAGCGCCGGTTGTCGCACAGTCCGCCGGTGCGATGGCATGACCAGCCCGCTGATTATTCTGGCGGCGGGCGGGACCGGCGGACATCTGTTTCCGGCTGAAGCGCTCGCGCGCGAGCTTCAGCTGCGCGGCTGCGCCGTCGAGCTGATCTCCGACGACAGGGTCGCGGATTTTGCCAGCAGCTTTCCGGCTGACGCCATCCACGAGGTCACCTCTGGCACGGTCACGGGCAAAGGCATGCTTGGCAAACTCAGCGGCAGCATTGCACTGGCCCGCGGCGTCTGGGAATGCCGGGGCCTGCTGAAGCGGCTCCAGCCCCGTGCTGTCGTCGGTTTTGGGGGCTATCCCACGGTTCCGCCGGTGCTGGCCGCGACACTGCTGCGCATCCCGAGCGTCGTGCACGAGCAGAACGCGGTCATGGGCCGCGCCAACAGGTTTTTGTCCGGGCGCGTCAGCCGCATCGCCACGGGCTTTAACATCGACCAGCGCTTCGTGCATGTCGGCAACCCTGTGCGTGCTACGGTGCTGGAGGCTGCAAAGATATCGATGCCGCCGCTCCACAGGAATGGCCCTTTGCGCCTGCTCGTCTTCGGCGGCAGCCAGGGCGCGCGCATCATGGGCGAGATCGTGCCGCCCGCCATCGGAAAGCTCTCGCCGGAAAACCGCGCGCGATTAAGCTCGCG
>CAXTUM010000535.1:0-2760 GCA_964247205.1 uncultured Beijerinckiaceae bacterium | reverse complement strand
GGCGTAGTTCGCGCCCTTGGGAGGCGTGAAGGTGCCGTTGTCGCGATTCACTGTCTTGCTGGTTGTCTTGGCCATGGTTTTGTCCTGACGTCCCGAATTCCAATATCAGCCTGAGAAGGCCATCTTGAGAATGGCGAAGCTGCACGCCGCGCCGATCACGATGGCGAAGAAGGTGTTGCCGATCAGCATGGCGATCTTCGGACCTTCCTCGTGGATGTAATCCTCGATGATGACCTGCATGCCGAGTTTCATGTGAAACACACCGGACAGCACGAAGAGCAGCAGCAGCAGCGCCACCAGCGGGTTGCGCATCGTGGCCACGAATGTCGCGTGCGGCACGCCCAGCAGCATGGTGAGGATGATGACGAAGGCGATGGCGAGCGGCACGTTGGCCAGCGCCGTCATGCGCTGCTTGAAGAAGTGATCCGTGCCCGATTTGGCGGAGCCGAGGCCCCGGATCTTCGAGATCGAGGTGCGCATGGAAGATTTGCTGTCCATCATGATCTCCTCAAAACGACCAGCCGACGAGCCAGATCAGCAATGTGAGCGCGCAGGAACCCGCAAGGCCAGCCTTCACCAGCCATTCCCGCTCTTCCACGCCGAAACCGCGGCCCGTGTCCCAGATGAAATGGCGGATGCCGCCGAGCATGTGGTGCATCAGCGCCCACGTGTAGCCAAACAGGATCAGCTTGCCGAACCACGACGAGAGGAAGCCCATGGCCGTGACATACGCCGAGGGGCTTGAGGCGGCGGCCACCAGCAGCCACGCAATGAGCAATGTGCCGACATAGAGCGCCGCGCCCGTGATGCGATGCAGGATCGACATCATCATCGTCAGCATCGGCCTGTAGATCTGGAGATGCGGCGACAGGGGCCGTTCCACCGGTTTGGTCACATCAGACATGTTTACCCCGCCCGTCAATTACCGGACCGTCTCTTTTCGCTGCATCGCACCTAACGAAAAAACCGCCGCCCCGCAACGAGGCGGAAAGTCACAACCATGACAAAGTTTGCGGTTTGTCACGATTGTTCGGCGCAACCGAATATTCAGACCACGCGCATCAGGGCGCCGAAGACTTCGAACACCAGCATGCGGACGAACACGAGCCCGATGATCAGCACGACGGGCGACAGGTCGATCCCGCCAAGGTCCGGCATGCGGCGGCGGATCGGAGCCAGCGCCGGTTCGGTCACCCGGTACAGGAAATCGCCGATGGTCGCGACCACGCCGTTGCGGCTGTTGATCACATTGAAAGCCACCAGCCAGCTGTAGATGGCGTTGGCGACGAGAACATAGATGTAAAGCGTGATGACGGTATCAAACAACCACAGCAGCGAGCGCATTCGTGACCTCTTGTATGCCTTCCCGATTCGGGCTTTGCCCGATTGCCCCCGTTCTAGCAGCATCGCCGCCGATTGACACCATGGTTCGCGCAGCCGTAAATATCTCGGACCTTGTGGGGCTGTAGCTCAGTTGGGAGAGCGCGTCGTTCGCAATGACGAGGTCAGCGGTTCGATCCCGCTCAGCTCCACCAGTCATATGCTCCGCCGTAAACACCGGAACAGCCGGTGAGGGCGCAGAGGTGGTTTTCCGGACATTCCGTCTCTCATGGTGCGGGAGCAAGAATGTCGCCGATCAACCGGATATTGTGCCGCATCATGCGGATGTAGGTGGATGCCGGTCCGTCCGCCCTGGACAAGGCGTCGGAGAACAGCGTTCCGCCAACCCTGGCGCCAGACTCCTTGGCGATCTGCTGGATCAGGCGCTGATCCGAGATGCTCTCGACAAAAACAGCCGTGATTTTCTCGCGCTTGATCTGCTGTATCAGCCTGGCGACATCCTTTGCCGAGGCCTCGGCCTCCGTCGACAGGCCGCGCGGAGCGATGACCTGAAGGCCATAGGCGGCGGCGAAATAGCCGAACGCCTCGTGGGAGGTGATGATCTTGCGGCGGTCGGCCGGTATCCTTGCAATGGTTGCGCGGATTTCGGCATCCACCGCATCGAGTTCGGCGAGGTAGATCGCGGCATTGGCCTCATAAATGGCCTTGCCCGCCGGGTCGGCGCTGATCAGGGCGTCGCGAATGGCGGCGGCATAGAGCTTCGCATTTGGAACGGACTGCCAGGCATGGGGATCGGCCTTGCCGTGATCATGCCCGTGCCCGCTTTCAGCTTTCCCGGTGAGCCCCTTGACGCCCTTCGACGCCTCGACAAGCACGGCCTTGCTGGCGGAAGACTGCATGAGCCTCTTCATCCACCCCTCGAAACCGAGGCCGTTGCTGATCACGACCCTGGCCTCGCCCACGGCCCTGGCGTCCGCCGGTGTCGGGTCATAGACATGCGCATCGGTGCCGGGCTGCACGAGAACGGAGAGGGCAATGCGCTCCCCGCCGATGTTGCGGACGAGATCGCCAAGGATCGAGAAGCTCGCGATCACCGCAAGTTTCGTGTCTTGCGCCTTCACGTCCTGCGCCCGTGCGGGCAAAGCAACGGCCAGGGAAGCCAGGCTGGCCAGCAGCACGCGGCGGCAAATCATCGGCAATCTCCTCCAAGGGTGACGAAATATGTAACTGTATAACATTCAAATCGCAAGACGGCGGATGGCGCGCGGATGTGCGGCTGTCCGGGGCGCGGGCGCCGTTAACTTCCTTCTCCCGCTTGCGGGAGAAGGTGGCGCGCAGCGACGGATGAGGGCCTCCGACTTTCCCCTCACCCGACCCTGCGGGCCACCCTCTCCCGCAAGCGAGAGAAGAAAAAAAACG
>CAXTUM010000534.1:0-2761 GCA_964247205.1 uncultured Beijerinckiaceae bacterium | reverse complement strand
TCACGCCTTCCGCATCATCCCCCATAGCTTCGGCCCGAACAGCGCCAGCAATGCCAGCGCCAGCAGGCTCGCCGAGATCGGCTTGGTCAGGAACGTCATCATGTCACCCTGGCTGATGGTCATGGCCTGCCGGAAGTTCTGCTCCGCCAGCGGCCCCAGAATCATCCCGATGATCACCGGCGCTGTGGGAAAATCATAGCGGCGCATGAAGAAGCCCATCACGCCCATGGCGTAGAGCAGCAGCAGGTCCACCACGGAGCGGCTGATGCCATAGGTGCCGATGGTGGCGAAGACGAGGATGCCGCCGTAGAGGAGCGGCGTGGGGATGCGCAGGATCTTCACCCACAGGCCGACCAGCGGCAGGTTGAGCACCAGCAGCATGATATTGCCGATGTAAAGCGAGGCGATGAGGCCCCAGACCAGCTCCGGCTTGGTGGCGAAGAGCTGCGGGCCGGGGTTGATGTTGTAGCTCTGGAAAGCCGAGAGCATGATTGCCGCCGTGGCGGATGTCGGCAGGCCAAGCGCCAGCATCGGCACCAGTACGCCAGCCGCCGAAGCGTTGTTCGCAGCCTCGGGCCCCGCCACGCCCTCGATGGCGCCATGGCCGAATTCCTCGGGGTATTTCGTCAGCTTCTTCTCGGTGTAGTAGCTGAGGAACGTCGGGATTTCCGCGCCGCCCGCAGGCATCGCGCCGATAGGAAAGCCGATGAACGCCCCGCGTATCCATGGTTTCCAGGAGCGCGCCCAGTCCGCCTTCGACATCCAGAGCGAATCCTTCACCTCCAGCACAGAATCGTCCTGGATTTTCGAGGATTTCTGGAAGGCCAGATAGAGCGTCTCGCCCACCGCAAAGAGGCCAACGGCCACCACGATGACATTGATGCCATCGAACAGTTCGGTGACACCGAAGGTGAAGCGGGCCTGCCCGGTCTGGTTGTCGATGCCGATCATGCCGAGGAAGATGCCGATGGCCAGCGCCGTGAGGCCACGCACGGCAGAAGAACCAAGCACAGCGGAGACTGTCACGAAGGACAGGATCATGAGGGCAAAATAGTCGGCAGGACCGAACATCAGGGCCAGATTGACCACCGGTTCAGCAAGAAATGTGATGCCAATGGTGCCTATGGTGCCCGCGACGAAAGAGCCAATCGCGGCGGTTGCGAGGGCCGCACCAGCGCGGCCCTTCTTCGCCATCTTGTTGCCTTCCAGCGACGTGACGATGGAGGCACTTTCACCCGGCGTGTTCAACAGGATGGAGGTGGTCGAACCGCCATACATCGCGCCGTAATAGATGCCCGCGAACAGGATCAGCGCGGCAGTCGGCTCGACCTTGTAGGTCAGCGGCAGGAGCAGCGCGATGGTGAGCGCCGGGCCCAGCCCCGGCAGCACGCCGATGGCAGTGCCGACGGTCACGCCGACGAACGCCCACAAAAGGTTCATGGGCTGCAGCGCGACGCCGAAGCCGTTCATCAGATGGCCGAAAGTGTTCATATCAATGCCTCAATCAAGCCGGAGCCGATCTTGTAGCCAAGCACCCGGTCAAAGCCGACATAGGACACAAAGGCCAGAGCGAAGCCGATAAGCGCGTCCCGTACGAGGCTGGTGCTGCCAAAGGCTTTTGCGGTGAAGATCACCAGACATGTGGATGAAAGGATAAAGCCGATAACATCGATCAGGGCTGCATTGATCGCCAACCCTCCAACCAGCCAGAGCCCGCCCGGCCAGTCGACTTCGCCGAAATCATCGGTTTCGTGGGACCAGCCGCCGCTGAGCGCGTCCTTGACAAGGAATAACCCCATAACAATCAGCATGGCTGATGTGGTCCATGCGAAAGCACGCGGGCCGACTGCTGCATAGGCTGATAGGGGAATTTCAGTTGTCTGCCACGCCGCGACAAGCCCCAGCACGACGACGCCGATGGCGATGCCAAGATCGCCTTTCGCAAGACCGCGCGGCGCGGCTGCGGGTGCATTTTGATCAGTCATTCATTTCCCCCAGTTCTTTCTCTTCCCAAAGCGGGGAAGGAAAAAGATATCAGCTCGACAGCCCCAGATCCTTCAGGATCGCCGTGATCCGCTCAATCTCCGCCGTCAGGAAGGCACCATAGGCGTCTCCAGAGAGATAAACCCCCGTCCAGTCCTTCTTCTCAAGCTCGGCCTTCCAGGTCGGCCCAGCGACCATCCTGTCGAAAAGCACGATCAGCGCTGCGCGCTGGGCCGGTGTGATCCCAGGCGCCCCAAAGACGCCGCGCCAGTTGAACAGCTCCACATCCACGCCCTGCTCCTTGAATGTCGGCACATCGATGCCGGGCAGGCGCTTGTCCGACGAGATCGCGAGCAGGCGCATTTTGCCAGCTTTAACCTGCTCGGAAAATTCGCCGTAGCCGGAGATGCCGCCAGAAACCTGTGATCCCAGAATGGCGGCCTGAGCTGGTCCTCCACCTGCGAAAGCGACATAAGCTGCTTTCTTGGCCTCAACGCCAACAGCCTTCGCCATCATGCCCGCGAGGATATGGTCCGAACCGCCAGCCGAGCCGCCAGCGATCGAAACCTTGCCGGGATCAGCCTTGAACGCCGCCATGAAATCGGCCAGAGTCTTGAACGGCGACGTAGCCGGAACGGCCAGAACAAGCGCCTCACCGGTCAGTCGCGCCAACGGCACAAGGTCCGTCATCTTGACCGGGCTCTTGTTGGCGATGAGCGAACCTACCATGACCATGCCGCCGACCATCACGGCGTTTTCCTTGCCCTTCTTGGAGCCC
>CAXTUM010000533.1:0-2761 GCA_964247205.1 uncultured Beijerinckiaceae bacterium | reverse complement strand
ATCGCCGCCGTCACCTACTTCCCGCTCTTCAAGGCCCTCACGGAAACAGCCAACCCGACCTATGCGAAGGCGCTGGAGACCGTGAAGATCGAAGTGGCGGCTGATCCTGCGACCTGCGGTTCGCTGTTCGACCCAGTGGGCATCCGCCAGTTCTCGGAGCCTTGCGATCTGGCCCGCCGCGTCCTCTCGCAGCAGGCTTTCCGCTATACCAAAGTGGACTCTGCTGCCGGAACCCCGATGAAGGTGACCGTGGGCGGCACGGCCGTGGCCTACGACAAGGACTTTGCCGCCAATCTTGGCAAGGCAGCCATTGCCGCAGGATATCCCGCAGCAACCGATGCCGCAAAGGTGAAGATCACCAGCTTCTTCGGTGTCTTCGGCAATGCACAGGCATTAAAGCTCATCGGCATCCTGACGATCATGGTGATCTATGTGACCATGGTGTATGGCCCGATCGCTGCGGCGCTGGTCGAGTTCTTCCCGACCCGCATCCGCTATACCGCCATGTCGTTGCCTTACCACATCGGCAACGGCTGGTTCGGCGGCCTGCTGCCGGCGACATCCTTCGCCATGGTCGCCTCGTCCGGCGATATCTACTACGGCCTCTGGTATCCGATCGGCTTTGCCCTGATGACCTGTGTCATCGGACTGCTGTTCGTGCCCGAGACCAACAAGCGCGACATTTTCTCGGATGCGAACGCCGTCAAATAAGCTTCGCAGCTGACCTCTGATCAGGAAAACCCCGGCGTCACCGCCGGGGTTTTTTATTGCATGTGCAGCAAGGGTATCAGGCGATGGCTTCGTTCAGCGCGATGGTGGCGCGGGCGAACTGGTCCGCCGCGTAACCCTTGGCGCCATTACCGATCTCGTCGTCCAGAACCACGCGGGCCAGGATGGCGAGGTCGTTCTGGTTCTCCGGCTTCACATGCAGGATAGCCATCAGCTTGGCATAACGCTGGCCGCCCAGCGTGTTGGCCTCGCCGCCAAGGCGCATCCAGCCCGAGATGCCGCCGGTCTGCGCGGCAGCCGTGATCTCGGAACGATAAGCGTCAAGACGGGCGTTCAGCGCTTCGGCTTCCGACCAGAGCTTGCTGATGGCCGTTTCGGGCGATCTGGCCGTAGCCACAACCGGAACAAGCGTCAGGGCAGCAGCACCGGCAAAAGCCGAGCGGCGGGTGAGAGATGGTGTTGTCATGAGAAAACTCCCGATGGGTACACGGGGGAAGACAGGCCATCGATTTCGTGCGTTCCAGAGCGCAACTGCGGCCAGCCGCCTGCCCGTGTCAGCGCCTCTCCGCCGTTGATGTCCTTGTGGAACCTGTGCGGATCGTGCGGGCTGTCTCTATGCCAGATTCGCTGTCTGCGGGCTGAGCAGGGTTGAAAGCCATTGTTCAGAAATCGCCTGCCACGGGGCCCTACTGACAATCCGATCCGTTCTTGTGGACCTGAAGATCGATGGTCTCGACAACCGTCATCAGGGGACGCCCCAGAAAAAAGACGCTCGCCCCCAGTTCCGCGACGACCTGATTGCGCTCGCCGCCGACGGTGGCCTTGCCGCCTTTCATGACATAGATCGTGGATCCCGAGCCGGATACATCAGCGACACCACCGGCATCGACGAAAATGGCCTGCCGGACACCATCCACCTTGATCTGGCCACCCTTGCGGACACGCACATCACCAACGCTCAACGCATTGGTCTGTTTCTCGGCAATGGAATAGCAGCTGCCGGAAAGACGGGCCTGGCTGTTGCCGCCCCTCTGGCTGACCTGAGAAATTGCCGCTTCCGATGCCATGAGGAGGAGGCAACCAACCGATCCGAAAATCACACCGATGCGTTTCATGCACCTAGAGTTGCATGAAATGAGAAATTTTTCGTAAATACAACCTATGGTTTAGTCGAATGCCTGGAAATGTTTCATTGAGGCTGAATGCCCGCCTTCTTCGTGACATCAGCCCATCGTGCGAGCTCGGCATTGAACTTGATCAGGTGGGCGGCAGGTGTCCGTTCAGCAGGCGGAAACAGCTCCGTTCCCAGATCGACGAAGCGCTTCTGGATCTCGGTGTCGCTCAACGCTTTCAAGAGCGCATCATTCAGCTTCGTGATGATGGCTGGGGAGGTGCCCTTGGGGGCATACAGGCCATGCCAGTTGCCAAGATCAAAGCCCTTCACCCCTGCGCTGTCCATGGTGGGAACGCCGGGAAGCTGCGCCACAGGCGTAATGGATGTCACGGCGAAAGCCTTCACTTTCCTTGATTCAAGATGCGGGAGAGCCGTCACGGTCTGCTCGCAAAGCAGGTCAACATTGCCTGCGATGATGTCCTGCGTGGACTGGGCAGCACCGCGATACGGAACCTGTGTCACCTCTGCACCAATGCCCTGGCTCAGAAGGACGGCACAAAGATGCGAACCTGCTCCCACGCCGGAATGCGCCATGGTCACCTTGCCGTTGCCCTTGCGAATAGCCGCAATCAGTTCCTGCGCCGTATTGGCCTCGAAACCAAGCCTGCCGGTGATCACATACGGACCTGTGTTGATCAGGCCTAACGGCTCGAAAGCAGAGTCCGGCTTGTAGGGCAAGGTCTTGTAGAGGGAGGCCGATGCCGCGATGGCAAGATGATGCACCAGCAAGGTGTATCCGTCGGCATCCGACTTCGCCAGACGCCCCGCTCCTGCTGTTCCGCCTGCACCGGCAACATTCTCGATCACGACTTGCTGACCCAGCGTCTCGCTCATCGACCTTCCGATCAGGCGAGCAAT
>CAXTUM010000532.1:0-2776 GCA_964247205.1 uncultured Beijerinckiaceae bacterium | reverse complement strand
CCCTCAGCCACGGCCTCGGCGCGCGGGCGCTTCTGCACGTGGATGGGCGCTTCGATGACGTTTTCGAGGATCGTCAGATGCGACCAGAGATTGAAGCTCTGGAAGACCATGCCCAGCGATGTGCGGATGCGGTCGAGCTGATGGCGGTCCGCAGATTCGCGGCCACCTGCTTTGGCGGGCCGCAAGGCGATGATCTCGCCCGCCACCGCCACGTCGCCCCCGTCAGGCGTTTCCAGCATGTTGATGCAGCGCAGAAGCGTCGACTTCCCGGAACCGGACGAGCCGATGATGGCGATGACATCACCGTCCTGCGCCTCCAGCGAAACGCCTTTCAGCACCTCGTTGGCGCCGAAACGCTTGCGGATGTTGCTGAGGGATACGGCGGGGATTGATGTCATTGCCGCAGTGTCGGGCGGCAATAGCGCAGCGGTCAAGGGCCTTCAGTCCGCTACAAGCTTGTAACGCTGCCCGGCGAAGATTCGGTCGGAGACCTGCAGGCCGTTGAGCACGCGAAAACGCTCCAGCTTCGGCTCGTCGCTGGCCATGCGCGCCGACAGTGTTTCGGCGGTATCGGCAGCGCTCGCCGTCACCAGTGCTATGCGGAGCGGCTTCAGCTTAGAACTCTCCTGCGGTGTCAGGCGGCGGAAGGTTTCGGCGGACTGGCGGAACTGCGTGTCGAGCCCGGGAGACATCTCGCGCGCTGCGTAGGTCAGACGATAGGTCATGCTGCCGGAGCGGATCGCGAAGATGCGGTAGGTCCAGCCGTCGCTTTTCGAGACGCTGGTGGCGGCAGGCTGGCCGCCGATGCTGAGCGCTTCGACATTCGTCGCCGCAGCTCCCTCGATCAGGCCGCTGCCGACATATGTTTCCAGATTTGCGGATGCCTCGATCTTGACTTGATCGAAGCGCATCGCCTTGCCCCCTTCTGGCGAGAAGCCGACGACAGCTTCCTTGCTGTTCTCGATGATGAAGCCTTCGGGTGCGGTGAAGGTGATGCCCAGCCTGGGATGGCTGAAGGTGGTGCCGCGCACGAAGCCTTGCGCTGAATCATCCGCCACTGTCACACCCTGCACGGCCACCAGATAACGATTGCGCTCCGCCTCACCCATGCCGGGTGCGCCGATCTGCCGCGCAGCCAGCGTGGCCAGCTGGATGCGTTCGGGCGCGGCGGGATGCGTCGCCGTGATGTCCATGCCCTGTGCGTTGGGGTTCACTCCCAGGAGCGCGGCGCGGATGGCGGTGGTGCGGCCCAGCGAATCCAGAAAGCGCGTGGCGCCGTAGGGATCAAACCCCGCCCTCGCGATGATGCGGACCGAAAGCGCATCCGCCTCAAGCTCCTGCTGGCGCGAGAAACTGGCGATGGCGACGCGGCCCTGCACGTTCATGGTGCGCGCAGCGGCAGCATCCTGCAGCACGTCAGTGCGCACGCGGTTGACGAGCGTGGCCGTACGCTCCAGTTCCTGCCTGTCCACGGCGTGGCGCGTGATCACATGCGCCATCTCATGGGCGAGCACGGAGGCGATTTCCGATGTGTCATTGGCCAGCACCAGAATGCCGCGGGTGATGTAGATATTGCCGTTTGGCAGGGCGAAGGCGTTCACGACAGGCGAATTCAGGACCGTGACCTGATAGCGCTCGGAGGGCCGCTCCGTCGCCTGGCTGAGCCGCCCGATGATGTCATTCAGCAACGTCTGCGCCTGCGGCGCGCGGTATTCACCGCCGAAAGCCGCCACCAGACGCTGGTGTTCGCGCGCCGAAGCGGCATCAAGCGCCGTGGTGCGCGGCGGTGCGGGCGGCAGGACGATCGAGGTCTTGTCGGCAGGCGTCGTTCTGGCTTCCTCGGTGCTGAGCGGATTGACGCAGGCAGCCAGCCCGGCCAGCGCCGCCGCCAGCAGGATGCGCACGGTCACCGTCGCACTTCCAGATATGGCCTTTCCGGACATGTCAGTCTCAAGCTTCAACGCACAATCTCGATCTGTTCCACCTGTGTCAGGGGAATCACCGTCGCATTGGTGGCGCTCCGGATGCCTCTGATGCGGATGAATTGACCACGAAGTTGCGTCACGTCAACGCCTGCGTCCTTGAATCGCTTCAGATTACGCTTCAGGACCAGTCCGGTAACGCGCTCACCCGACCGGTCGAAGAGGTTGATGAAATGCGCGCTGCGCCCGTCGCCCACCCGCTGGACGCGACCGCTGATGCGGGCGAACCGACCGGGTTCGGCGGCAGGCCTGGGCAACGCCGCCTCCGCTTTTGCTTCTGCCTGCGTGAGCATGGACCAACAACCGTCAAGACCCGGCTCGGGACGGGCGAGCGCCGCGCCGCGCTCGATCAGCCTCTGCTGCAGCCATTCCAGCGGTTGTCCGTCGGCAATCGTGAAGACCATGGCGGGCAGGCGTGACCAGCGGTCTTTTTCGTCGCTGAGCAGGCCGATGGCGATGGTTTCGCCTGATCTGGGCCAATGGTCCGCATTCACGCTTCCCAGATGCAGGCCCGCCAGCCGAATCCTGCGCGAATCCCCGAGGATCAGTTCGCCTTCCGGCGTTACACGCTCCAGAGTGGTTGTTATGAGGCTGGCGGGTCCGCAGTCGGCTGCGTGAAGGACGGGGGGAAACAGCAACAGGCAGGCCGCTACACCAGCGCCAGCCCGCGTCAACCCTGCACCAGAAGCCTGCATCCCGATATTCCCCGGCGGATATGCATATGCTACACGCCATTGCGCAGTTAGTCCCGATGGCTCAGATGCACTTGATGCGGAACAGCGATTCGGAGCATC
>CAXTUM010000531.1:0-2785 GCA_964247205.1 uncultured Beijerinckiaceae bacterium | reverse complement strand
GATGCCCCATGTGCAGGGCCTGTTTCGCGAATATGTGACTGCCCCCGGCACCCGGATCTTTCGCATCGATCCGGCGGTGAGCCCGGCAGAAGCGGCACTCTGCGAGCCGCTGGCTGTGGCGCTGCATGCGGTGAAACAGGCGGGTGATCTGAAGGGCAAGACCGTGCTGGTCACGGGCTGCGGTCCCATCGGCGTGCTGGCCATCGTGGCGGCAAAACTGGCAGGCGCGGCAAGGGTGATCGCCACCGACATGACAGCGCATTCGCTGTCTGTCGCGGCACAACTCGGCTGCGATGTGCCGGTTAATCTGGCGGAAACGCCGGACGGCCTGCAGGCCTTCACCGAAAATCGCGGCCAGATCGATGCCCTGCTCGAATGCTCGGGCAATCCCAGAGCGCTCGCGGGCGCTATCCCGGCGCTGAAACCGCGCGGACGCGTGGTGCTGGTGGGACTGGGCGGCGATGCGCCGCTACCCATCAACGCCATCGTCGCGAAGGAGCTGGAGATCGTCGGCACGTTCCGCTTCTGCGAGGAATTCAAGACAGCGGCAGAGCTGATCTCAAGCCGCAAGGTGAAGCTGGGAGCAATGATCTCCGCGACCTATCCGATGGCGCAGGCCAAAGAGGCATTCGAGCACGCGTCGGACAAGGCGCGGGCGACGAAGGTGGCGGTGCTGCTGGGATAACAAAAAGGGGGCCGAAGCCCCCTTTTCAATGACAGCTCGAAGACAAACGTTATGCGCTCTTCTTCTTGTCGTCCTTCACTTCCTTGAAGTCCGCATCGATCACATCATCCTTGGCCTTGGAGGACCCGGCTTCCTTCGCCATATCCTTCTCGGCATCGGCCTTGGCGGCTTCGTCGGCCTGCGCCTTGTACATGGCCTCGCCGATCTTCATCGAGGCCTGCATCAGGTCGTTGGTGTTGGCCTTGACCATTTCCACGTCGTCCTTGGCCAGCGCGTCCTTGAGGGCGGTGATGGAGTTCTCCACCGCTTCCTTGTCTGTCTGGCCCACCTTGTCGCCATATTCCTTCAGCGACTTCTCGGTGGAATGGATCAGGCTTTCGGCCTGATTCCTGGCCTCCACCATTTCGCGCCGCTGCTTGTCGGTCTCGGCGTTGGCTTCAGCCTCCTTCACCATCTTGTCGATGTCAGCATCGGAGAGGCCGCCGCTGGCCTGGATACGGATCTGCTGTTCCTTGTTCGTCGCCTTGTCCTTGGCGGACACGTTGACGATGCCGTTGGCGTCGATATCGAAGGTCACCTCCACCTGCGGCATGCCGCGGGGTGCGGGCGGTATGCCCACAAGATCGAACTGGCCCAGCATCTTGTTGTCCTGCGCCATTTCGCGCTCGCCCTGGAAGACGCGGATAGTGACAGCTGTCTGGTTGTCCTCGGCTGTCGAGAACACCTGCGACTTCTTCGTCGGGATCGTGGTGTTGCGGTCGATGAGGCGCGTGAACACGCCGCCCAGCGTCTCGATGCCCAGCGACAGCGGCGTCACGTCGAGCAGCAGCACATCCTTGACGTCGCCCTGCAGCACGCCGGCTTGAACGGCAGCGCCGATGGCCACAACCTCATCCGGGTTGACGCCCTTGTGCGGCTCCTTGCCGAAGAAGGTCTTCACGATCTCCTGCACCTTGGGCATGCGCGTCATGCCGCCGACGAGAACCACCTCGTCAATGTCACCCGCCGTGAGGCCAGCGTCCTTGAGCGCCTTCTTGCAGGGCTCCATCGTGCGCTGCACCAGATCATCCACCAGGCTCTCGAACTTGGCGCGCGACAGCTTGAGGGTCAGGTGCTTGGGGCCGGATGCATCCGCCGTTATATAGGGCAAGTTGATTTCAGTCTGCGCCGTGGAGGACAGCTCGATCTTGGCCTTCTCGGCCGCTTCCTTCAGGCGCTGCAGGGCGAGCTTGTCCTTCTTCAGGTCGATGCCCTGCTCTTTCTTGAACTCGTCCGCGAGATATTCCACGAGGCGCATGTCGAAATCCTCGCCGCCGAGGAACGTGTCTCCGTTCGTGGATTTCACCTCGAACACGCCATCGCCGATCTCGAGGATCGACACGTCGAAAGTGCCGCCGCCAAGGTCATAGACCGCAATGGTGCCGGAACCCTTTTTGTCCAGACCGTAGGCAAGTGCGGCCGCCGTCGGCTCATTGATGATGCGCAGGACTTCCAGACCAGCGATCTTGCCCGCGTCCTTGGTGGCCTGGCGCTGGGCGTCGTTGAAATAGGCCGGAACCGTGATCACAGCCTGCGTCACGGGCGAGCCCAGATGCGCTTCCGCCGTTTCCTTCATCTTCATCAGGGTGAAGGCGGAAATCTGCGAGGGCGAATAGCTCTGGCCGTCCGATTCAACCCAGGCATCGCCGCCCGCGTTCTTGACGATCTTGTAAGGAACAAGGCCCTTGTCCTTCTGCGTCATCGGATCGTTGTAGGTGCGGCCGATCAGGCGCTTGATCGCAAAGAACGTGCGCTCCGGATTGGTGACGCCCTGCCGCTTGGCAGGCTGACCAACGAGACGCTCGCCATCATCCGTGAAAGCCACGATCGACGGTGTGGTGCGCGCGCCTTCCGAATTCTCGATCACCTTCGGCGTCGTGCCGTCCATGACGGCGACGCAGGAGTTGGTGGTGCCCAGATCAATTCCGATAACTTTACCCATGGTGTGCCCCTTTTGAAGCTGGCGTTGTATCCGCGTCCCGAAGCAACGCGGAATGCTTGAATAGCTGCCATATAGTGAGGGGATTTCCGGCTCACAAGGGTTTGAAGAGGGGAAAGCCT
>CAXTUM010000530.1:0-2787 GCA_964247205.1 uncultured Beijerinckiaceae bacterium | reverse complement strand
AGCTCCCAAAAGCTAAACTATTGATTTAACGCCCATTTCACCTGCGCATCCGTCTCCACCGCGCCGGGCCGGACCATCCTCAGCCGCGTCAGCGCCGCATCCTCCGCCTCCCCTCGCTCCGCCAGCAGCCGCAGGGCGACCATGCCGGAACGGCCCAGTCCACCCATGCAATGCAGCAGCACGCCTTCACCCCTGTCCAGCACAGTGTGAAGCTCAGCGGAGAGCATGGTCCATTGCGGCAGCGCCTCGGCTGCTGGCACCCCGAAATCCGCAACAGGGAAATGCCGCCAGGCAATACCGCTTGTGGCCAGCAGGCCGGGCAGGTCTGCGGAACCAGACTTCGCCATCTCGGCAGCCCCGGTCATGGAGACCGCGATGGCCGGCGCCCAGTCCCGGATCACAGGCATGTCTGCCGACAGATCACCGTATCGCCCCGGCAGGCGGCATAGGCCGATACGGCCGCCGGCAGGCTGTGCAAGAGTGGCAATGGTGAAGGGTTCAATCATTGTCACTCCGGCAGCGGGATGAACTCATCCTCTCCGGGAACGCTGTCGAAACGGCCCAGCTTCCAGTCTGCCTTGGCCTGATCAATGCGGTCCTTCGAGGAATGCACGAAATTCCACCACAGGTGCCGCGGCCCGTCCATGGGCTCGCCGCCCAGCAGCATGAGCCGCGCGTTGCTCAACGCCAGCGCCGAGATTCGGTCGCCGGGCTTCAGCACCAGCAGACGACCGGGCCCGAAGCTGTCACCCGCGATGTCGATCTCGCCCGAAACGATGTAGATGCCGCGCTCCTCGTAGTCGGCATCGAGCGGCAGGATTGCGCCGGGCGCCAGCACGGCTTCGGCGTAGAATGTGTCATGCGGGAAAGGCACCGGCGATGTCTCGCCGTAGAGCGATCCCATGATGATCCGCACGCGTTTGCCCTCTCCCCGGATCACAGGCAGGTCATCCGCACCGACATGCAGGAAGCCGGGGTCGGCGTTCTCATGGGTTTTCGGCAGCGCCAGCCAGGTCTGGATGCCGAACATCTTTTGCGGAGCATGGCGCAATTCCGGAGCCGTGCGCTCGGAATGAACAATGCCGCGTCCGGCGGTCATCAGGTTCACCGCACCTGGCCGGATCGGCAGGGATGATCCCAGGCTGTCGCGGTGGAAAATTTCGCCGTCGAAGAGATAGCTGACAGTGGACAGGCCGATATGCGGATGCGGGCGCACATCCAGCCCCTGCCCCAGCAGGAATTCTGCTGGACCGAACTGGTCGAAAAATATGAAGGGGCCGATCATCTTCCGGCCCGCAGACGGCAGCGCCCGGCGCACGCTGAACCCGCCAAGGTCTTTGGCCGACGGAATGATGACCTGCTCGATGGCGTCGCAGGACCATGCATCACCGGGAACGGGATCATCGGCTGGCATATGGGACATGGGGTGCGCTCCTGAGCGTGCGTATGCCAGCATATAGGGAGCCATCCTGCATCCGGCACTGGCATTGCTGCAAGCGCGTCTTGCGAAGCGTTACTCGCCGACGCTGCCCGTCACCTCGTCCAGATCTTCCTTGTCGATCTCATGCTCTTTCAGCGGCAGGAAAGGCCCCTTGCCCTGACCATAGAGCATCACCGGTGCACCCGCGCGGCGCGGCGGCTGCTGGGCAGGATAGGGCTGGCGCGGAGGAGCCTGGCGGACATCCTCCGCCTCCTGCTCCGCCACAGGATTGCGGGGCGCCTGCGGCAATTGCGCAGGCCGGTACACCGGCAAGCTTCCCTGTCCCACAGGCGCGGGCGGCGTCAGGCCGGGAGGCGCGCCGTAGCCCTGCTGCGGGCGCGGCGTCGCATAGGCATAGGTCTGGTTCTGGGATTGCGCGGGCATGCGATTCTGCGCCATCGGCATGTTCTTCGCCGGATCGATGGGGAAGCCCTCGTTGGCCGGCGCCACGGGCTCCGGATAGGGTCGGCAGATGGAGCGGTCGCCGCGCCGTCCGTGGCGTGCCAGATCCATGTGCAGATGGTCATGGTGAAAAGCCACGCCGGGTCCCAGAACCGTGGCAAAATGCGAGCACGCGCCTGCATGCACTTCGCGCAGGAAATTCTGCTCCTCAAGTCCGCCCTTCCAGCCCTTGAGCACGGTGATGATCGAATTATCCTGCAGGCGGAAACCGCCGACATCGATGGCATTGGCAAAGGCATGCTCGGAGAACCGCGCGGTGCCGCTGCCGTTGTTCATGCGGCGGCAGGAGTATGTCCCCATGATGCGCAGCTCCACCACGGGCTGGCCGAACCGCGCCATGGCGGCAGGCTGCACCACCTGTTCCAGCCAGCGGTCCACGGCGGAGTACATCGGGCAGGTCAGCGTGCCTTCCTGGTTGAGCTTGGTGACAAGGCTGCCGCGCCCGGAACTGAAGAAACCCGGCGAGCTCCCCGTGATGCTCAGGTTCTCCTGTGCAAAGGCAGATACCTTGATCGGGTGATCCGCACCGCAACTGCCGGGGCCTTCGAGCGCCTTGGCAACCTTGACGAACTGGGTTTCCTTGACCTTGCCCGCCCTGAGGCAGGCGGACTCGGCCTGCGAGCGCCATTCGGCCCGCTGTTCCTTCTGGTAGCGCGAGCAGCCGACCAGCGAGAGGCCGAGCAGCGCGACAACACCGAGAGAGACGCCAAGGTTACGCAACATGATGCTGCTGTTTTCGCAGCAAAATTGTAATGTCCTGCTAAGGAAGGCAGTTAACGCGGCTTAAACTGTGTTGCGAGGCCGTTAGCATCTGTGGCGGAAATGAAACGCCTGCCGGAGCTTGC
>CAXTUM010000529.1:0-2799 GCA_964247205.1 uncultured Beijerinckiaceae bacterium | reverse complement strand
CCTTCGTGGCGATCTACTCGACGTTCCTGCAGCGGGGCTATGACCAGATTGTGCATGATGTGGCGTTGCAGAATCTGCCGGTGCGCTTTGCCCTGGATCGCGCGGGTCATGTAGGGCCAGACGGGCCAACCCATTGCGGGGCTTTCGATATTGCCTATCTCTGCTGCCTGCCCAACATGGTGGTGATGGCGCCGGCGGACGAGGGCGAACTGGTGCATATGGTGGCAACGGCGGCTGCCTACGACGATGGCCCGATTGCCTTCCGCTTCCCCCGCGCCGATGGCATCGGCGTTGATATTCCGGATGAAGGTCAGGTGCTTGAGATCGGCAAGGGCCGCGTGATCCGAAAGGGTGATCGCGTGGCGATGTTCTCATATGGCACGCGCTTGCAGGAATGCCTGCGCGCGGCTGATGAGCTTGAATCACGAGGCCTTTCGACATCCGTTGCCGATGCGCGCTTCGCCAAGCCGCTGGATCTGGTGCTGCTGCGTCAGCTCGCAAGCGACCACGAGGTGCTGATAACGGTGGAAGAAGGCTCAACCGGCGGATTCGGCGCTCAGGTGCTGCATGCGTTGGCCAGCATGGGCCTGCTCGACAATGGCCTGAAGGTTCGCACTTTGACACTTCCGGACAGGTTCCAGGATCACGGCAACGTCGACGTGCTCTACCGTGAAGCCGGGCTTGATGCCGATGGCATTGTTTCTGCCGTTGTCGGTATTCCCGGAATGGCCGCTGTGAAAGCCAGCCCCCTCAAGGGCTGATTGCGGAGTCCTCAGCTCACCTTGGTTGGGAGCTTGATGCCCTTTTCGGCCAGATGGCTCTGCAATTCGCCAGACTGGAACATCTCGCGCACGATGTCGCAGCCTCCCACGAATTCGCCCTTGACGTAGAGCTGCGGGATCGTCGGCCAGTTGGTGTAGGTCTTGATCCCATCGCGCAATTCGGCATTTTCCAGCACGTTGTGGCCCTTGTAGGGAACGCCGATGAAATCGAGCATCTGCACGACCTGACCGGAAAACCCGCACATCGGAAATTGCGGCGTACCCTTCATGAACAGCACCACGTCGTTGGACTTCAGTTCGGTGTCGATCCAGGTGTTGATATCGGCCATGTGTGTCTCCGTGGTGCGGCGTTCAGGGTTGCCGCTGATGTAGAGTGTTTTGCACCAAATGGTGTCGATTGTCGATTGGTGCAAGCTATGCAGACGGGAATGACAGCAGCAATCATTCAATGCTAATGAGCCGCGCATGCGCTACATATCGACCCGCGGCGAAGCTCCCGTGCTTTCATTCTCCGATGCTGTTCTGGCGGGGCTGGCCCGCGACGGGGGGCTTTATCTTCCCGAGACCTGGCCGCAGCTGTCGAAACAAATGATCGCCTCCTTCGCGGGACGCCCGTTTCACGAGGTGGCTGTCGAGGTGCTGAAGCCCTTCGTGGATGGTGAGATCGCGGAAACCGATCTGCTCGCCATGGCGAAAGAGGCCTATGGCAGCTTCGGCCATCCCGCCGTGACGCCGCTGCAGCAGATCGGGCGCAATACCTTCGTCCTAGAGCTGTTCCACGGCCCGACGCTCGCGTTCAAGGATGTGGCGATGCAGATGCTGGCGCGCCTGATGGATCATATCCTGATCAAGCGCGGCCAGCACGCCACCATTGTCGGCGCGACATCAGGTGATACCGGCGGTGCGGCAGTCGAGGCGTTTCGCTCCTCGAAGCGTGTCGATGTGATCATTCTTTATCCCGAAGGCCGTGTCTCGGATGTGCAGCGCCGCATGATGACGACGCCGACCGAAGCGAATGTCCATGCAATTGCCATCAAGGGCACATTCGATGATTGCCAGGCGCTGGTGAAGGCGATGTTCAACCACCATGCCTTCCGTGACCGTGTGAAGCTGTCGGGTGTCAATTCCATCAACTGGGGCCGGATCATCGCGCAGGTGACGTATTATTTTGTGGCGGCAGCAGCGCTGGGAGCGCCCGGCAGGCCTGTGACATTCGCAGTGCCGACAGGGAATTTCGGCGATATTTTTGCAGGATATGTCGCGAAAAAAATGGGATTGCCTATCGAAAAGCTGGTGATTGCCACCAACAGCAACGACATTCTGGCGCGTACGCTTGAGACCGGCAGCTATGAGATGAAGCAGGTCATCGCCACGACGTCACCGTCCATGGATATCCAGATATCGTCCAATTTCGAGCGCTGGCTGTTCGAGGCCAGCGGCCGCGACAGCACCGTGATCCGCAACCAGATGGCCTCATTGACGCAGGGTCGGCGCTTTGATCTCACGGCAAAGCAGTTGAATGCCCTTGTCGCCGAATTCGGTGCGGAACGCGGCACTGAAGACGAGATCGCCGCGGCAATCCGCCGCGTTAAGGCTGACAGCGGCTATCTGATGGAAACGCACACAGCCTGCGCTGAAATCGCCTGCAGCCGGATCGGAGCCGAAACGGCCACCCCCCGCGTTATCCTCGCGACGGCCCATCCCGCCAAATTCCCCGACGCGATGGAAGCCATCACCGGCGAGCGCCCCGGCCTGCCGACCCGTCTTGCCGGCCTGCTGAGTGATCCCGAACGCACGGCGCTGCTTCCCAATGATCTGGCGGCTGTGGAATGTTTCGTCGAGACAAATGCCCGCGCGATTCATGGAGTGGCCGCGTGACGCAGGATAATCCAATCCCTGAAATCACCACGCTTCCCTCCGGCCTGCGTGTTGTCACGCTGGCAATGCCGCATGTCGAAACAGCCTCGCTTGCCATCGTCACAGGGGCTGGCTCCCGCGATGAGCGGCCGGGCGAGCA
>CAXTUM010000528.1:0-2807 GCA_964247205.1 uncultured Beijerinckiaceae bacterium | reverse complement strand
GGGTCGAGGGTTCGAATCCCTTCTCCCGCTCCAGTTTCTCAAAAAATCACACAGCCATCTTTATTGCTGAGGAAGATCGGCGCTCGATCAATTCGATCGGCAGCATCGTCTGAACCCTCGCGCTTTCGCCCCTGATTTCCGCCAGCAATGTCGCTGCCGCCGTCTGGCCGATGCGTGATGTGGGGATATGAACTGTGGTCAGCGAGGGCGTCATGTTGGCCGCCATGTCGATATCGTCGATGCCAACAACCGAGAATGCCTCCGGCACTATCATGCCGCGTGACTGCGCTTCCTGAATGCATCCGATAGCGAACAGATCGATGCCGCCGATAACAGCCGTTGGCCTGTCACCGAGATCCAGCAGGCGTGCACAGCCCGCGCGTCCTCCCGCCATCGTCAGTTCCTGCTCGCTGACGAGGCTGTCCGGCAAGGCAAGGCCTGCCTGAACCATCGCACTGCGCGCCCCGTTCAGGCGGCCCCGTTGCCGGTCGTTGAAGGGCAGGTGGCCGACAATCATGCCGATGCGCTTGTGTCCGAGGTGGATCAGATGCTCGGCAGCCATCCTGCCCGCAAGTTCATTGTCCACAGTGACCGCCGCAAACTCCGGTGTTCCGACCCAGGTCAGCACGACAGGCAAGCCGCCCGAGCGCAGCAGCAGAGCCGTTTCCTGCGCGCGCTCCGCCCCGACCAGCATGAGGCCATCGACACCGCGTGAGAGAAGGGTGCGAACGGCTTCCGTTTCCGCCGCAGGATTCATCTCGTGCGATGCCACGAGCAGTTGATAACCCTCCCGTGACAGCGCGAGCTGCATGGATTGCAGGACGCGCGCAAAGATCGTGCTGTCCAGCGTCGGAACGATGGCTCCAATGGTCATGGTTTTGCCAGACGCCAGCGCGCGCGCCATGCCATCGGGCCGGTAGCCGAGCTTGCGGGCGCTGCCCTGTACACGATTCAATGTATCTGCTGACAGCAGTTCCGGCTGCGTCATCGCGCGCGAAACGGTGGCGGGGGATACGCCTGCGTCTCGCGCCACATCGACCAGCCGAGCCTTGTTTCTCAACGCCATGGCTGTTTATGAAAATATTTTCAGAAAAAGTCGAGGGATAATTGCCTGAGCGGTGTGCATATGCGCATTTCGGAGCGATTATTCACAGATCACTTGACTCCATCGCAGGGCTCTGAAAGTTTGAATGAAAGCGCTCTCATTCATAAGGCGCAGCAGAGGAAGCCACCGATGATCGGGCGTCGCGGCTGGATCGGCCTGGGGACTGTCATGGCGCTTCTGGCGCTGTGGTTCCTGCTGACGACCCTGACCGGCCTTGTCACCGGCGCGCGCTTTCCTTCACCTGCGGAATTCTGGAGATCGCTGACCCAGATATCGGGCCGGGGGTATGCGGGTGGCCAGTTATTCTTTCATGCACTGCACAGCCTCAAGCTTGTGGTGATGGGTTTCACGGTGGCCATCGCTACCGGCATTCCGCTTGGCCTGTGGATGGGCTGGAGCCGCAAAGTGGAAGCCGCAATCAACCCGGTGTTTCTGGTGATCCGCCCGATCCCGCCGCTCGCGTGGATCCCGCTCGCCATCCTCTGGCTCGGCCTGGGCGACGCCGCCAAGATCATGGTGATCTGGTTCTCGGCCTTCGTGCCTTCCGTCATCAACACCTTTGCAGGCGTGCGCAACATCGACCGCCCCATGATCGAGGCAGCCCGCATGCTGGGCACGCCGCGCTGGCGGATGATTACCGAGGTTGTCACGCCCGCTGCTTCGCCCCTGATTTTCACCGGCCTTCGGCTTTCACTCCAGGCGAGTTGGACGACGCTGGTCGCAGCCGAACTGGTGGGGGCACTGGTTGGCGTCGGTTTTGTCCTCAACATGGCGCAACAGGACATCTATCCCGGCATGATCCTCGTCGGCATGGTCACTGTTGGCATTCTGGGCTGGGGCACGACAATGGTGCTGAGTGCCGCCGAACGCCGGGCCATGGCCTGGAACATCGCGGCGCGGGATTGAAGCCATGAACAGCGCGCCGCTCACATTTCGCGAGACAATAGCCTGGGGCACTCTGGGCGTTGTAGTCTTCCTCGGGATATGGACGCTTCTCAGTGCTTTCGGAATTGTTCCCAGACAGTTCCTGCCGACACCGCTTGATGTTGCGACACGATTTACAACGCTGCTGACATCCCCTTTTGCTGGCGCCACGCTGCCGCAGCATCTGGCGTCCAGCTTCCAGCGCTATGCCTATGGCGTGTTGCTCGCTGCGGTCATTGGTGTGCCGCTTGGCTTGCTGATGGGCTGGTTCCGGCTGCTCGATGATGTCGTCACGCCGATCTTCGACGGTTTGCGCTTCATCGCGCCGATTGCCTGGGTACCGTTTGCCGCGCTCTGGTTCGGCACCGGGATCGGCGGTCCCATCATGATCATCTTTGCGGGCGCGTTCCCGCCGTGTCTGATCAATGCCTATCGCGGTGCGCGGTTTGTCGAACCGCGATTGATCGAGGCGGCGCGGATGCTCGGAACCGGTAACACCCGCACGATCCTCGAAGTTCTGTTGCCCGCTGCTGTCCCATCCATTGTTGCAGGCCTGCGCGTCTCTGCTGGTCTTGGCTGGCAATCCCTGGTGGGCGCTGAACTGATCGTGGCGGCTGCGGGTGTCGGCTTCATGATGGTGCAGGCGCAAGGCAGCGTTCAGACCGCCACCGTGGTGACCGGCATGGTCGCCATCGGGATCGTGGGCATGCTGATCGATATCCTGCTCCGGCAGGGTGAATCCTGGTTGCGCCGCCGCCGCGGCCTGGAGGCGGGAGGG
>CAXTUM010000527.1:0-2812 GCA_964247205.1 uncultured Beijerinckiaceae bacterium | reverse complement strand
CGACACATCGATGATGCGGCCTCCGTGGAAAGGCCCGCGGTCGTTGACGCGCACGATGATGGAACGGTTGTTGGTCATGTTGGTGACGCGTGCATAGCTCGGCAAAGGCATTGTCGGATGCGCGGCGGTATAGGCATGCTTGTCATAGACTTCGCCGTTGGCGGTCTTGCGACCGTGGAAGGCATCGCCGTACCAGGACGAGTTGCCGACGGAAGAGTAATTCGGGTTGTCACGCGGCGTGTACCAGCGGCCGGCCACCTGATACGGCTTGCCCACATGGTCACGTCCGCCGCCTTTTGGCACGGCCCCACCATCATGCACGACGCGCGGGCTGGCATTGCCATACTTGCGGCTGTCCGCAAAGGCCCCGATCTCGCGCTGGTTCTGCGCGGAGATCTGACGATTTCTGGAAGGTTCAGAGGCGCAGTTCGCCAGCAGCAGAGCAACAGCCGAAACGCCGATCATACGGCTGGCAGAAGGCAGCGACATCAATTTCACCGGACGGTACGCAACACAAAAGGCCGGTCGTCTGATCATGTGCCAATCCCGTCCCGGCTCCGGTTTTCCGGATGCTTGTTTTGGACGGCACCTGTAGACGCCGGTCCGATCTTCTCAAATCCGATTTACCGCATTGTTAAAATGCGCCGCAAGATGGTCATTTGGATCAAATGACGCATCGTTTATTGGCAGTGCGGCCTCAAATGCGGCAGGAATGTGGCTTCTGGTACGGCGCGGGCCGATTCAATCACTGCTCGGCCACCCGCGCGATGCCCGTATCTCCGTTGTCGCGGGTCCATTTGATCTTGTCTCCATCCAGCTTGCGAACGCTGAAACAAAGGCGCTGGCCGCTGTACCACGTTGGAAACTGCTGGCACAGATTGTCGCCCTGCATGAACCAGCGCCCGGTTTCGCGTGCGGCATAAAAACGACCGAGTCCAACCGCATTGCCATCACCATTCACGGACCCATCCGGACGATATTTCAGTGGAAACTCACCACCCAGAGGTGCAGCAAGATAGACCGTCTTGCCCGAGACCAGCTTTCGCAGCGAATCACCCGTCAGCAAATCGGCACTGGCTGTCTGTGCATGAAGCCCAATCAACGTGCCGAGTGCAGCAGATACAATGAGGCGATTGGTCATGGGCATTTCTCCGAATGTGCTTTCATTTCTGAATACGTAGTTTCGCTGATCCCAGATCAATGTGGCGCAACCTTGGCAACAATAGCGGTTCTCAGGGGAACAGACTTGCCAAAACCTTCAGCAAAAGGCATAGCGATTTCCAGCTTTGGAGAGATGGCCGAGTGGTTTAAGGCAGCGGTCTTGAAAACCGCCGTGGGGGCAACTCCACCGTGAGTTCGAATCTCACTCTCTCCGCCAATTCTCAAGGGGCGCGGATCGCCCCTGGTTCTCTTACTGGCGCGCGCCTTCGGGCGCCGCCCAAGGCAAAGAATGAGCCTGATCACCTCTTCCGCCGACCTCGCTGCCCTGTGCGAGCGTCTTTCCGCCCATTCTTATGTGACGGTTGATACGGAATTTCTCCGCGAGACCACATTCTGGCCCAAGCTCTGCGTCATCCAGCTTGCGAGTGATGACGAAGCCGCCGCCATCGATACGCTTGCAGACGGCATCGATCTCACGCCCTTTCTCGAACTGATGCGCAATCCCGACGTGCTGAAGGTGTTTCATGCGGCGCGGCAGGATATCGAGATCATCTGGAAGATGTCGGGCTGCACGCCGCAGCCGCTGTTTGATACGCAGGTCGCGGCCATGGTCTGCGGGTTTGGCGATCAGGTGTCTTACGAACAACTGGCGGGCAGCCTCGCAGGAGCCAAGATCGACAAATCCTCACGCTTCACCGACTGGTCACGCCGCCCGTTGACGGAGGCACAGACGGTTTACGCACTGGCCGATGTCACGCATCTCAGGACCGTCTACAAGAAGCTGGCGGCGAAGCTTGAAAAGTCGGACCGGACGCAATGGCTGAGCGAGGAGATCGCCTTTCTCACCGCCGTCGAAACCTACGAGCAGAAACCCGAGAATGCCTGGCTGCGGCTGAGAAGCCGCGCCCGCAAGCCGCGTGATCTCGCCATACTGATGGAACTTGCGGCGTGGCGCGAGCAGGAGGCGCAATCCCGCGATGTCCCGCGTTCACGCGTTCTCAAGGATGACACGCTTCTGGACGTGGCGCTGGCCGCTCCCGACAGTATCGAGGCATTGGGGCGTCTCAGGTCCGTACCCCAGGGCTATGAGCGTTCGAAGACAGGCCAGGACATTCTGGCCTGTGTCACCCGTGTTCTGGAACGTGATCCCGCAACCTGGCCTCGTCCTGAACGCGACCGTCCTGCCACAAACGGTGCAAATGCCGTGGTGCAGCTTCTGAAAGTGCTGCTGCAATCAGTCTCCGAACGCCATCAAGTCGCATCCAAGATGATCGCCACCGTGGATGAACTCGAACAGATTGCAAGCGATGACAATGCGGATGTTCCGTCGCTCAAGGGCTGGCGCTTCGAGCTTTTTGGTCAGCAGGCGCTGGATCTGAAGGCTGGCCGCGTCGCGCTGTCCGCCGAAAACGGACGCATTGTCAGCCGCGCAATTACGCCCTCCCCGGCGGAAGTCTGATCAGGCAACCTTGCGCAGAAACGCATCAATCGAACCGACAAGCTGCTGAGCGTCCTTGCGGAACGCTTCCGAAACATCTTCGAGCTGCGACACGGACTCAGCTGCGCGCGACGCCATTTCTTCGACATTCATGACATTGCGGCCCATTTCCTCGGAGCCCTGCGCTGCCTGACCGGCGCTGCGGGCGATTTC
>CAXTUM010000526.1:0-2821 GCA_964247205.1 uncultured Beijerinckiaceae bacterium | reverse complement strand
GAGGACAGCTTATGATCTTCCCCGAAGGCACGCGCCGACCTGTGGGAGCGGAGCCCAATTACAAATTCGGCGTTGCGCATATGTACGAGATATTGAACAGCCCCGTGGTTCCAGTTGCCATCAACGCAGGTGTTTTCTGGCCGCGCCGGACATTCCTGAAATATCCCGGCACCATCGTGATGGAATTCCTGCCGCCGATTCAGCCCGGACTGCCAAAGGACGAATTCTTCGAGCTATTGCGCGATACGATCGAGACCGCGACCAACCGGCTTGTGGCCGAGGGCTTGAAGCAGCGGGGCGAGGTATAGGACCCATGTCCCGCACTCTCAGCGCAGCCCGTCTTCGCCCTTGATCTCATGCTTCTGCAAGCCGCCGATTCTCGGCAAAGGCCTGCCTGAATCCGTAATCGCGATAGCGACGACGATCTCTCCACGCCTCGGCGCATCACTCACCCGCACCTCGACCGCATCGAAATGCGAGCGCACGAAGGCCGCATCCTTGTGGCCCAGCGGCACATCGATGGCGGTGCCGATGCCGCCCATCTTCTTGGCTGACGGGATCAGGGCAGGCCCCTTGACGAGGGCCGCGCGCACCGGCGTTCCCATTTTGGGATGCAGGATCGCAGCGGCATGCTCCAGTTCACCGCGGTCGCCCACGATTGCGGCCTTGCCAAAGCTTTCGGCCTGCTCGGGTCTGATCCCCAGCGCCGCGAGACAGCGCCTCGTCAGCAGATCGCCAAGCTCGAAGCCGATCTCGGTCAGCAGGGACAGGTCTTTCTCATAGCGCCCAGCGAAGGGATTTTCGATCACGGCGCAGGCGACCGCGCGGCGTGTGGGGGGCGAGACTGTTTCGCCCATCTCCAGCAAGGTTTCATCCATCTGGACCGTAATCTTGCGGATACTGGCGATCATCGCTGCCCGTCCCCGACACTGATCTCCGATGGCTTCAAGCCGCCGACACGCTCGTGGATGCGCGCGCCGGTGGTCATCACCAGCACGAACACCAGCTCGTCCGCACGCGGATGGCCCGGCACGCCCACCTCCATCGCGTCGAAATGCGAGCGCACGTAGGAGGCGTTGATATGGGTGATCGGCACATCAAGCCTGGCACCCGGCCCGCCGACCTTCTTGGTTGACGGCACGATGGCCTTGGCGTCACCCAGAAGCTCGCGCATCGCGTACCCCCCGGGAACATGCCACAGCGCGCCATGCTCCAGTTCTCCGCCTTCGCCGACGATGGCACCCTTGCCATAGCCCGCGATGGTTTTGGGATCACCGCCGAGTGCGTCGATACAGCGCTGCGCCATGATCAGGCCCGGTGCTTTCAGGGCCTCCATCATGGGCAGGATGTCAGGCTCGTAGCGCCCGGCATAGGGATTGGTCAGCACCGCCAGCACGGCGGCGCGCTTGAGCACGTGGCCGGGTGCGGGGCCGGTTTCGCGCATGATCTCTTCGGTGATCGTGGCGATCCGGCGGATTTCGATGAGGTTCATGGGTTTTCTTTCAATGTCCGACAACAACGGGCGCGGTATTCGCTGGCGGCGTCGACCGTGACCGGCCCGTGCGCACGATGCCGTCGATCACCACCATGCCGATACCGGGAATATCGCCAAGGCTGATGGCATCCAGCAGATTCTTGCCGGAAGAATGCTGCGGCTTGTCCATGAAGACGAAATCCGCAGGCTGCCCGATCGCGATCAGGCCACCGTCGAGATGGCGCTTCCTCGCGACATTGCCGGTTGCCAGACAGATCGCCTGTTCCGCCGGAAGCCCGCCCAGCGAGGCCATCAGCGTCACCATGCGGATCATGCCGTTGGGCTGCACGCCGGAACCTGCGGGCGCATCGGTGCCAATGAGGAAATCCCTGAGGCGTCCGTTGGCGCGACACGCCTCCAGCGCCACGATGGCCGATTTCTCGTTACCATTATGGACGACCTCAAGCGAGCCCCTGGCACCCTCGCACAAGGCCCGCACGCAGGCATGGGAGATGGACGTCGGCCCGCCGTTGATGTGGCTGACGACATCGGGCTGCGCTTCCAGAACGTCATCACGGCTTACAAAATGCGAGCCCGCGATGGATGGCCCGCCGGTGTGCATGATGGTTTCGAGCCCGATCTCGCGGCACCAGTCGACAACCTTGCGGGCATCGGCACCCTTGGCGACCGTTCCCAGCCCGATCTCGCCGATGTGGCGGATGCCCGAGGCCTTGAGCTGCTCGTAGACATCGCGTGCGAATCCAAGCTCCGGCACCGGCGCACCGGCGATGACCTTGGCCCCTGCCGGACGGAAATTCTGAAAGCAGCGCTGCGCCACGATGGCGAGCGCCTTAACGCCTTCCGCATCCTTCGGGCGTCCCGGCAGATGCACCTCGCCCGCCGAGACAAGCTGCGTGACACCGCCGTTCACCCCCATCTCGATCCATCCGGTCTGGTTCTGGCGCGGCGTCCAGTCACCAAAAACCGGGTGGCAATGGCTGTCGATCAGGCCGGGCGAGACGGGAGAGCCCTTGGCGTCGATGGTGACGGCGGCACCCGAAAGATCGAGGTCCCTTGCTTTGCCGATGGCTGTGATGCGCCCATCCACAGCGATGATCGTATCCGCATCAAGAAGCGGCTTGTCGAGATCGCCCGAAAGCATGAGGCTGATGCCGGTGACGACAAGCTTGCCCTTCAGCGGCGCATTCGAGACTTCAACGGCCATGGTTTTTCCTCTGCGCCGCCAGTCTATTCACGACCTCGCCGCGATGGCAACCGCCGCGCCTGCTGTGTGTCGGTAGCAGACGATATGTCCTGTTTAGGTAGCACACGATATGTCCGGTAAAT
>CAXTUM010000525.1:0-2821 GCA_964247205.1 uncultured Beijerinckiaceae bacterium | reverse complement strand
GTCACCGGTCTGCTCACAGCTGTCGTGGTCGCGAAGTTCCTGGGCCTTGATGCCGGATATGCGGCTGGTCTGATTTCTGGCTCGTTGACCGAATCGCCTGTGATGGGCACGGCCACGGACGCAATCAACGCTCTTTCGGTGTCCGCTTCCGAAAAGGCACGTCTCATCAGCCACATCGCGGTGGCGGATGCCGTTTGTTATATTTCGGGCTCGATCATCACCATCTGGTTCATTAGCAACATGGCGCCAAAACTGCTCGGCATCGATCTGTCGACTGAGGCGCTGAAGCTGGAAAAAGAACTCGGAATCGCCCGTCAGTCGCCCGGCATTGTGTCCGCCTGGCGGCCCTACGAGCTTCGCGCCTTCCGGATCGGGCAGAGTAACCCCCTGATCGGCCGCACGATCGCTGCCTGCGAGGCCAGCACTGCTGGGGAACGGATGTTTGCACAGCGTATCCGTCGTGATGGCGCTATGCTGGAAGCCTTGCCGGACACTGTCATCAGGCCTGGAGATATTGTCGCAGTCACGGGCCGCCGCGAAGCGCTGATAGCGTTGATCGGGCCTGATCGTGAGGAAGTGGAGGATGCGCAGCTGCTCGACATGCCGGTCGCCATTCTTGATGTGCTGGTGACCAATGCTTCCGTCATCGGCAAGTCATTGGGCGAGCTGGCGGCGCTGCCGCAGGGGCGGCACATCTATCCCCGCAAGCTGATGCGCGGCGGGCAGAATATTCCGATCAGTGCAGGTACTAACCTGCAGCGCGGCGATGTGCTTCGTCTTGTCAGCCATGAGCAGGCCATCGAAAAAGCGGCCTCACTTATAGGCCAGATCGTGCGGCCTCCAGAAAGCACGGATTTCGTGGTCCTCGGCCTTGCAATATTCCTTGGCGGGCTTGCTGGCACCGTGTTCTCGCTGTCGCTCTGGGGGCTGAAGATTTCGCTTGGCACCAGCGTCGGTGCGCTTCTTGCCGGGCTTCTCGTCGGCCATCTCAGGACGCGCTATCCGCTTTTTGGGCGCATCCCTGATGGTGCGGTTACGCTGATGACCTCATTGGGCCTGGCAGCTTTCGTTGCCATGACGGGTCTGCATGCAGGGCCAATTTTTCTTTCCGCCTTGAAAGAGGCGGGCGTCGGCCTGTTCTTTGGCGGCATTCTTGTCACCTTCACGCCAATGGTGGTCGGCTTGTATTTCGGTCGCTACGTCCTGAAAATGAATCCAATCCTGCTGCTGGGTGGTCTTGCAGGTTCAATGACGATGACGGCCGCAATGGCGGCTGTCCAGGTCCGCTCGAACAGCCCTGTCGCCGTACTTGGCTACACTCCGGCAGTTCCACTCGCGCACATTCTGCTGACAACCTGGGGGACGGTCATTGTAGGCATCATGACCGGCTGACAGTTCCCCGGATTATTTTTAGTCTGGGCCCGTAGCTGGCGGTGCTACGACATTACCAAAGAAATTGAGCGTTCCACGTGCAAATGTGGACAACCCCTCGCCTGGATCGTCATGACCTGGAGCCAGCTTGTGTCCCGCAGCGAGGCGCGCTGCAATGGCCTGGACGGCACGTGGACTCTCGGCAAACTTGCCATGCTTGAGCGGATCGCCAGTTGTATCGGTGCTCAGGTCAATGACTTGCACGCCCTCTCTTGCAAGGCCTGATCTGTACGGCTCCGCCGTCACATCAATGGCACCGAGTTGCGCCGTGCTCCCCCATGCCAGGCGAGACCAGCTCAGTGCGCGGTCATCCTTTGATGTAAACAGCGTGATCCGCGGCCGGTGGCCAGTCAGTGCCTTCCCCTGCGAGACGGCAACATCCACATCTATATCCGGAGCGGCAAGCATGAGATCTGTTATCTTGAGTGGAATCTCACCACGCTTCAGCGCAATAGTGCGCATGGCCTCCATGGTCAGCCAGCCGCCCATGGAATGCGCAAGAACGGTGATATGACCGATTGATGACTGGTTCGACAGCTCCAGAAGCAGATTTGCGAGAGCATCGCGGGAAACTGACGCACTTTCGCGGTCATAGGCATAAGACGACAGTTTTCCCCACGACGGCCAACTGAACAGGACCGGCACGACTTCGCTGTTGCCACCAGTGTCGAGAGTGACCTGCGCAAACCGGAAAACCGCCTCGTCAAACCGCGTGTTGTAGCCATGGATGAACACCAGAACATGCGCGGGCTTTTGTTTGTTGCGCAATGCATGAAAGGCGCTGCGAAACCCGGGCAAATCGACAAGTCTGGCATCGGTCGTAGCGAATGTTTTGCGGGGATCAGGTGGTGTCGTTGTCGGCCAGATGATTTCACCTGTCTTGCGGTTTGGTGGGACGCTGACTGTCAACGCGGCAAAACTTGTCGCTGTAGCTCGCTCTCCTCCAAAAAGGATCTGTGAATCACGGGAGGCTTTGCGCGTGGTCACCGCGAGCAACCGAACTTGTTCGGCTTCCGCAGTAACAGCAACAGGCAGCAATGCTGACGTTGGTCGCGTCGAACAGCCCGCAACAAGTATGGCCATGCATAACCCTGCAACTGTCGGGTTCAATCGTGGCATTGTTCTGCCCCATGGTCAGGTTTACGATTTAATGTTCGAAAAAGTGTCATCGTCACCCGTCTTGAGCAGGTGCGCCGGAATGCCACGCGGTTGCTTCTGGCTTGGGTCCAAAGGAGAGACGAAAACAGTTTTCCCCCTGCGACGAACAAGATCGTCCTTTGCAGCTTTGCGAAGAACAGGGTCAGTCATCAAATCAAAGCCAGCGCCTGCCAAGATGCGTGACGTGCTAAGAGAAGCCTTCTCACCAATCGACATGCCGCCACAGGCAGTG
>CAXTUM010000524.1:0-2830 GCA_964247205.1 uncultured Beijerinckiaceae bacterium | reverse complement strand
CCCAGCATGTCGGCATCGATGGCGAAACGCACGCCCCAGATATCGACAGGTTGCCCGTTGGCTTCTTTCGCGCGGCGTTTCTCGCGTTCGATGCGGAAGGCCGCCATGGCTGTCTGCTGCCCGAAGGCGACAGGCAATTCGAAACTGAGTTGCTGTACGCGGGCTGAATCGCTGACGCGTTGCTCGGGCAGCGATGCGATCTGGTGCAGCTTGAGCCGCTCCAGCGCCTGATCGGCTTCGCGCGCCAAAGTCGCCGTGATGACCTTCGGGTCGGTTTCCACCGCCAGCAATGGCGTCGCGGCCTTCTGCGCCAGTAGGGCACCGTCGCGCCGGGGCGGTTCGGCATCCGGCGATGATGATGTGAAGCGCGGGGCGTCAGTGCGCAGGAGATCGCGCAGCGTCGTCAGCAAGGATTTGGCGTCAAGCGTTGCGGGTTCGCCGCGTGCCAGACTGGCTTCATGGGCGATTCCGGATTGTGCGATGGCCTGTTTGAGATCGCCTGCCGACACCGGCCTGTCGCCATCTAGACGGCTCGCGAGGATCGCCTGCGCCAGCGCTGCGATAGGGCGGGGAAGGGCGGCTTCCGGGCGCGAGGCAAGGGTAGCCAGATCGGCATAGAGCGGCGCGGCACTGCCCTGTTTCGCTGCGGATTCGGTTGTAGCACGAGTCACAGCCGCCGCAACGGGATCAGGCGGCGGAGCGAGTGATGCTTGTGCAGGAGTGGTAATGCGGACGCTTTGAACGGGATTGACCGCTGCCGCCACTGTCTTCTGAAGCGGCGATGCCGTCTGCGCTTCAACAGTGACAAAAGCGAGGCGCGGCGTCTGGCCTGCTGTCTCGACCTTGAGCTGGATCGTCGCACCGGTTTGGCGGGCTGCTTCCGGCAGGAGGGAGCCCTTGATCTCGGCCTGCACGGGCTGTCCCTTGATGGTCAGGACAAGACTGCCGTCCGGTTTCACTGCTGTCACCGTGGCAGTAACGGTTTCACCCGCCGACAGGTCCAGAGGGGCAGCGACAGGCGCGCTCGTGGTCTGACCGGCGCGGGTGGACGGCTTGCCCAGCGCTTCGATCAGCGCGCCTAGCATCTGCTGCTGAATGGCCGCTACGATATCCATGAGGAACACGATGCGGCGGGAGATTTAAGAAAGAGGAAAGACTTCAGCCGGAAACGCCTTCGCGCGCCTCCACTGCCGCCAGATGCATCGCATGCCGCCGCATTTCCGCCATGCCGAATGCGGTTGGCCTGAGATACGGCTCGCGCTCGTGGACAAGTTCAACTCCGATCCGCTCCGCAAGGAGGCGCTTGCCGTAGCAGAGCGCCTGATCGATCGAGCGCATCCTGAAGACGATCATCGGCAGGATATCGCGGTGGATGCGCTCGGCGCGCTCAAGGGATTTGGGTGTTCCTTCCAGAAACAGCCGATGGATCAGCACCTGCAGCGCTAGGGCATCCGGCGCAGGGATCAGCCCTGCCGCGCCAGACCGCAGGTTCGTCATGAACTCGATGCCGCCGTGGCCGGTGAAGGCGGCGATCTTGCCTCCCGTCGCAGCGATCAGGCGTTCGGTTTCGAGCGCGGAGCCTTCGGCCTTGATCAGGCTGATATTGGGGTGGTTCCGGCACAGGTTGATCAATCCGTCCAGCGAGAGATTGATCTTGAGATTGAACGGGTTGTGCTGGATGGCGCAGGGAAAATCCAGCGCATCCGCCGTGTCGCCGAAGAACCGCAGCAGCGCCGCCTCACCACCCTCCAGTTCCGGCGGAGGCTGCAGGATGATGACATCGGCACCTGCCGCGCGCGAAGCCCTTGCGAAAGCTAGCTGGCCTTCCTGTGTCGGCTCTCCTGTGGTGACCAGCAGAGGCTTGCGGCCGCCAAGCGCTTTGCCCGTGATCCTGACGATCTCCAGCCGCTCGGATGTGGAATGCTTGCTGACCTCGGTGATCAGGCCCAGAACCATGATTCCGTCGGCTCCCGCCGCCAGGCAATGCTCGACTTGCTTCGCCATCGCCGCGGCATCGATGCCGCCATCCCGGCCATGGAAGGCATAGAGCACGGGGATCACGCCTTGGAGGGTGGATGTCGCCATGGCTTGCTCCATTTTTGCGGCTTCATGCCGCTTTTGGTTTGTTCACCTTATCCTGAGTGAACCCTGCCGCGCTCGCATAACCGCGCACGATTGATTGGCGCTGCTCGAAAGTGAGCACATCGTCGATATTCTGGAAACCGTCCGGTGCAAGGCTTTCAACCGCATCGATCACGCCTTCCGGTCCTCCCTTGCGGTTCATGCGGACGATTTGTGCCGTCGCGGGCAGGCGCTCCTGTTCGTAGTGCGCCAGGGCAACCTGCGGTGAATCGGCTGTCACCAGCAGATCAGCCAGACAGCGCGCATCAAGAATGGCCTGCGACGCGCCGTTTGACCCCACGGGATACATGGGATGCGCGGCATCACCCACAAGGGTGACCCTGCCATGCGTCCAGCGGGGCAGGGGATCACGGTCGCACATGGGGTACTCCCAGAATTCAGGTGTCGCCATGATCAGCGCTTTCACATCCACCTCGTTGACGCGGAAGCGCTGGACATGGGGCATCAGGTCCTCGATGCGGCCTCGGCGCGACCAGTCCTCACGCCGGGGTGGTTGCGCCGTGCCATCGCCCAGCTTGACCGCGATGGCCCAGTTCGTCAGCGGAGCTTCGGGGCGCAGGCCTTCCGCGATGGGATAAAGCACGGCCTTGGCATCCATGCCGCCCGCGATGATCATGGACTTTCCGTCCATGAACTGCGGCCAGTCTGTCGCGCCGCGCCAGAGCATGATGCCGTTCCAGGAGGGCGG
>CAXTUM010000523.1:0-2830 GCA_964247205.1 uncultured Beijerinckiaceae bacterium | reverse complement strand
AGCGCACGAAGCCTTATGCCGACGTCGCGACATTTCTGGACCTGCCCTTGCGCGCCGATGCTCCTGATCTGCCGGATTTCGGCGGGCTCGATATCGCGGTTGTCGGCGTTCCCATGGATCTTGGCGTCACCAACCGCGCGGGCTCTCGCCTTGGGCCACGTGCGGTCCGAGCTGTCGAGCGCATCGGACCCTACCACCATGTCCACAAGACGGTCCCCATGGCGGATGTGAAGGCAGCAGACGTAGGCGATGTTCCCTTTCGCTCGCGTTTTTCGCTGGAGCAGAGCCACGAGGATATCGAGGCGTTCTACAGCAAACTGCACAAGGCAGGCGTGATACCCGTCACCGTGGGCGGCGATCACTCGATAACGCTGCCGATCATGAAAGCCATCGGCAGGGATCATCCGGTCGGCATGGTGCATATCGATGCCCATGCCGACACCAGCGGTCCGTATGAGGGTGCTAAATTCCACCATGGCGCACCATTCCGCGAGACTGTGCTGGCCGGTGTGCTGGACCCGAAACGCACGATCCAGATCGGTATCCGGGGTAACGCAGAATATCTCTGGGAATTCTCCTATGACAGCGGCATGGCCGTCATCCATGCCGAGGAATTCATGCGGCTGGGCATCGAGGAGACCGTCAGGCGCATCCGCAAGGTTGCAGGCACGGGGCCCACCTACATCTCGTTTGATGTGGACAGTCTCGACCCCGCCTTCGCACCCGGCACCGGCACGCCCGAGGCTGGCGGATTGCAGACGCGGGAAGCCATGGAACTGGTGCGCGGCTGTGCAGGCCTGAACATCATCGGCGGTGATGTGGTGGAGGTGGCGCCGATGTATGATTCCTCCACCAACACGGCTCAGGCCGCAGCGCAGATGCTGTTCGAGCTATTCACGGTCGCCGCGATGGCGCGCAAGAAGCGAAGCTGATGTTTACTCCGCTGCAAGCGCCAGCGGTACCACCGCAGGTTTGATGTCATCCGCAGTTGCATCCTGCTCCATTGCCTTCTCGTCCCTGATCTCCTGCTTGATCTGCCGACGGAACCAGACGGCATAGAGCGCGGGCAGGAACAGGAGCGTCATGAAGGTCGCGACAAACAGGCCGCCCATGATCGTCACCGCCATTGGGCCCCAGAAAGCGGAGCGCGACAGTGGCAGCATCGCCAGAATGGCCGCCATGGCGGTCAGCATCACCGGCCTTGCACGGCGCACGACGGATTCCACAATGGCATCCTTCATCGGCATGCCACCCTTCACATCCTGCATCACCTGATCTGCCAGGATGAGCGAATTGCGCATGTCCATGCCCGCCAGCGCGATCAGCCCCAGCAGCGCCACGAAGCCGAAGGGATAGCCCGAAATATTCAGGGCGAGCGACGCCCCGATCACGCCGAGCGGCGCGGATGCGAAGACCAGGAAGAGTTTGGCGAAACTCTGCACCTGAATCATGATCAGCGTCAGCATGATGATGATCATGACAGGCGCGACTGCTGCAATGGAGGCATTGCCCTTGGCGGATTCCTCGATGGCTCCGCCGATCTCCATGCGATAGCCCGCAGGCATGCTGTCGCGCAATGATTTCAGCCGCGGCCAGATTTCGTTGGTCACCGTCGGCGGCTGCACGCCATCCGCCACATCGCCGCGCAAGGTGATCGACATGTCCCGGTTGCGGCGCCAGAGGATCGGCTCCTCATGGTCGAACTCGATGCGCGCGACCTGGGCCAGAGGCACGGCGATACCGCCGCGCGACAGCACGGTCAGATCGCCGATGCGGCCGAGATCCAGCCGCTCGCTTTGCGCGGCGCGGGCCACGACATCGACCTTTTCCGTGCCGTTGCGCACCGTTGTGACGGTTAAGCCAGAGATGAGAGTCTGCATGGTCTGCGAGATTGTCTGGGGATCGAGACCCAGCGTTCGCGCCCGCTCCTGATCCACCACGAGGCGCACGGACGGCGTCATCTCGTTCCAGTTGAAATGCGGATCAACGAGAGCCTTGTTCTGCCCCGCGATCTCGCGGGCCTGCACGGCATATTCCCGCACCTTCATCGGATCGGGTCCCACGATGCGGAACTGCACCGGAAAGCCGACGGGCGGGCCAAAGTTGAACCGGTCGACACGGATGCGCGCCTCCATGAGAGCGCCGTCGGCAACGGCCTTCTCAAGTTTGGCCTTCACGGTCTCACGGCCTTTGAGGTCTTTCGTCATGATGACGATTTCGGCGAAGGATTCCGTTGGAAGCTGCGGGTTCAGGCCAAGCCAGAAACGCGGCGAGCCCTGGCCGATATAGGTCGAGAATGCCGTGACATCCGGATCACCCTCCAGCATCTTTTCGGCCTTCTTTGCGGTCTGCGCCGTCACGCCCATGGCTGTGCCTTCCGGCAGGCGCATTTGCAGGAACAGCTCAAGGCGCTCGGACAGCGGGAAGAACTGCTGCTGCACGCGGCCAAAGCCGACGATGGCCAGCCCGAAAACGCCAACCGTCATCACTACGACCTTGATGCGGTTCGTCACGCACCAGCGGATAATGCGGCGCAGCAGGGTGTAGCCCCGCGTTTCATAGATCGCATGCGGATCGTTTTTGGCATGGGCCTTGGCCAGATCCGGCAGAAGCATGACACCGAGATAGGGAATGAATGTCACGGCCACGATCCATGACGCCACTAGCGAGATCGACACCACCCAGAAGATCGAACCCGTGTATTCGCCCACACCGGAATTGGCAAAGCCGATGGGCAAAAACCCCGCCGCTGTCACCAGCGTGCCGGTCAGCATGGGGAAAGCCGTGGTTTCCCAGGCAGCGGCAGCCGCCTTCCAGCGGTCCCAGCCTT
>CAXTUM010000522.1:0-2838 GCA_964247205.1 uncultured Beijerinckiaceae bacterium | reverse complement strand
CACCCCGAGACTGAGGCGGCAGCCTCTGGTGTAGAGCACCTCGGCCACAGCACGTCCGATGCCACGGTTGGCCCCGGAAATCAGAAACACGCGGTCTGTCAGATCGAGCATGGTCATCCTGGAGCATTGTTTCAGGTGGAGCTATAAAATCATGCCATGGACTTTCTTCCGCGTCTTGTCTCCTGCGCCTTGCATGAGCGGCCACGGCTTGCGAGTGTCAATCCAGAAGGGCTCGAACCGATGGCTGTATCCTTGCAATCGCATGATCCGTACTGGTGGGATGCCGCGCCACGCGAGGCATTCACGCAGATTTCGCTTCCGGCGAAGGTTGACGTGCTTGTCATCGGGGGCGGTTATGCCGGGCTGTCGGCGGCGCTGACACTGGCGCGCGGCGGCCGGCAAGTGCTGGTCTGCGAGGCGGGACCACCCGGATTCGGGGCATCCACACGCTCGGGAGGCATGATCGGCCATGGCCACCGCCTCTCCTATTCCCGTTTGATTGAAGTCCATGGAGCGGACAAGGCCAAAGCCCTGATCACAGAAGGCATGGCTTCACTGGCTCATGTGAAGGCATTGATCATTGACGAAGCAATTGATGCGCGCCTCAGTCAGGTGGGCCGGTTGCGCGGCGCGTGGATGCTGGCCGACTACGAGACCATGGGGCGCGAGGCGGAACTGCTGTCGCGCAATGTCGGCCTTGAAGTCGAGGTTCTGCAAAAGGCTGACATGCGCCGCGAGATTGCAACGGATGCCTATCAGGGCGGACTGATATTCCCGAGCCATGCGGGTGTTCATCCGGCACTGCTGCATCAGGGGCTGTTGGCGGCTGCACGAAAGGCGGGAGCGCTGATTGCGGGCCACACGCCAGTCACAGCCCTGTCGCAAACGGTGGACGGCTGGCAGGTCACGGCGGACGGCCATACCATCATTGCGAAGGAAGTTGTTGCCGCCACCAATGGCTATTCCGGCAGGCCTCTTGCGCCGCTGGCGAACCGCCTTGTCCCCATGCCGAGCTATCTGATCGCTACCGAAGAAATCGGCGAAAACCGTGTCACCGATCTGATCCCCAACCGCAGGATGATCGTCGAAACGCGGGAGAAGCATCTCTATTACCGTCCGTCGCCGGATGGGAAGCGGATTATCCTGGGCGGACGGGCAGCACTGCACCCAATCCCGCTGGATCAGGCTGCGAGGCGCTTGCGCCGGGAACTGGTAGCCCTGTTCCCAAGCCTTGCTGATGTCGCCATCTCGCATGTCTGGACCGGTAACGTGGCCATGACACGCAGTGACCTTCCAGGCATCGGCCAGCGAGACGGCATCTGGTTCGCCATGGGCTGCAACGGCTCCGGCGTGGCCTTGATGCCGTATCTCGGGCACAAACTGGCGCTGAAGATGCTGGGCTCGAAAGACGGCGCGACATCTTTTGACGACATTCCCTTCACAGCGATCCCGTTCTATGACGGGAGACCATGGTTTCTGCCCCTGATGACGGCCTGGTTCAGAGCTAAGGATATCTGGCGTGATCTGCGCGGCTAGACAAAAATTCCTTGGTGTCACATGCGTGGCGGAAGCTATGATATCGATGCGAATTTGTATCGTTGCACAAGATGGTGTTCCAGTGGCAGAAAGCATGAGCGATTGCGCGAAAAGCAAGCAAGACACAGGATTTTGCGCGATTCCTGAAACCTGCAATCAACCCGTGGCCTTGGCTTGAACGAGCATATCCAACCCAGAAACATTGCAACGGGCAATGGTCGCCGGACTCACGGTGAGCATCAACGGGCACATGTGCGCATTCTGATGTACAGCCACGACACGTTCGGTCTTGGCCATCTCAGACGGTGCCGCACCATTGCCCATTCCCTGGTGGAAGCCTTCAAGGGCGTTCATGTGCTCATCATCTCGGGATCGCAGATCGCTGGCGCCTTCGATTTCAAGGCCCGTGTCGATTTTGTGAAAATTCCCAGTGTTATCAAGCTCTACAACGGCGAATACACGTCAATCGGCCAGCATATCAATATCGAGGAAACCATCGAATGGCGGACGAAGATCATTCGTTCAACGGCTGAATCCTTCGAGCCTGATATCTTCATTGTCGATAAGGAGCCGTTGGGACTGAAACGCGAACTGCTGCCGACGCTTGAGTATCTGAAAAAACAGGGATGCCGGCTGGTGGTCGGATTGCGTGATATTCTCGATGATGAGGAGCTTCTGGCGGCCGAGTGGGGACGGAACGATACGATCAGCCAGATCAAGCGCTTCTACAATGACATCTGGATCTATGGCCCCGAAGGCTTCTGGAATCCTCTACAGGGCCTGCCTTTGCCCAAAGGACTGGAAAAGCGCTTCACTTACACCGGTTTTCTGCGACGCGAAGTCCCGTTGCGGTCCCAGACGCTCGAACTCGCCCTTCCCGAGAAGTATCTTCTCGTCACAGCTGGCGGCGGAGGGGACGGGGCTCCGCTCATGCGATCCGTCATCCAGGCCAGGCTCGTCGAACCGGAGCGGCATCTTCCGTTCGTGCTGGTTCTGGGGCCATTCATGAAGAACGAGGAGCGCGCAGAGATCCATCAGCTTGCTGCCGCTGATCCCGATATTCATGTTCTCGACTTCGTTAACCAGTTCGAGGCCCTGATAACGCGCGCTTCGGCGGTGGTGGGAATGGCAGGATACAACACGTTCTGTGAAATTATTTCGTTCAACAAACCTGCCATGCTGGTGCCGCGCGTCCTTCCGAGACGTGAACAGCTGATCCGCGCCAGACGCGCCGCCGAGCTCAATCTATTTCGTCGCAGTATTCGCCAAAAGTCTCGGCGAGCCGCGATGAATGATCAGTAT
>CAXTUM010000521.1:0-2844 GCA_964247205.1 uncultured Beijerinckiaceae bacterium | reverse complement strand
AAGACATCAACATCGGCAGCAGGCGCAGACCAGTGCCGCCCCTGCCCGGAGGCCTTCGCAAGCCCCCGGCGCACAGCTGCTGCCGCGATCTTCTGGTCGTTCTCGCCATCGCCCTGATAAATCTGGCCCACCTCGAACAGCGCCACATCGCCGAACCCGCGATCCGCATTCTTCTGGGCCGAGGTCAGCAGGCCGGGCAGAAGCGAAGGCCGCATGTCGGAGAGATCAGCCGCAATCGGGTTCGACAGCTTCAACTGGGGAAGCGTGTTCGCACTGCGGCCAAACAGCAGCGCCTGCTTCTCCGAGATGAACGTCCAGGTCACGGCCTCCATCATGCCGCGCCCAGCCAGCGTGCGCTTGGCGGCGCGGGTGCGGCGCTGCAGCAGCGTCAGCACCGGACCATTGACCGCGAGTTGTGCCGGAAGCGGCTCCGGCTTTACCTTGTCGAGCCCTATGATGCGGATGACCTCTTCGACAAGGTCAGCCTTGCCCTCAACATCTGGGCGCCAGGACGGCGTCGACACCTTCACATGATCACCGACACCGGAGATATGGAAGCCCAGCGTCTGGAGAATGACCTTCTGCTCCACGGGATGCACGGTGAGGCCGGTCAGGCGCTTTGTTTCAGCATACGGAAAGTCGATAACCTTGTCGGTGTCGGGGATTTCGCCCGCCACGATCATTTCGGAGGGTGTGCCGCCGCAAAGGTCGATCACCAGCTGTGTCGCCAGATCACAGCCCGGATTGTTGAACAACGGGTCCACACCGCGCTCGAAGCGATAGCGCGCATCGGTGATAATGCCGAGCTTGCGCCCGGTCTGCGCGATGTTGAACGGGTCCCATAGCGCGGATTCAATGAGGACATTCACGGTGTTCTCGTCGCAGCCCGAATGCTCGCCGCCCATGATGCCCGCGAGCGATTCCACGCCGTTCTCATCGGCGATCACGACCATGGCCTCGTCGAAGGCATAGGTCTTGCCGTCGAGGCACAGCAGTTCCTCGCCGTTGCGGGCGCGGCGCACCACGAGATTGCCCTTCACCTTGTCCGCATCGAACACATGCAGCGGGCGGCCCCGGTCAAACGTCATGTAGTTCGTGATATCGACCAGCGCGGAGATGGGGCGCAGGCCGATTGACTTGAGCCGCTTCTGCATCCATTCCGGCGAGGGGCCGTTCTTGACGCCCTTCACCAGCCGCAACGCAAAGGCCGGACACAGGTTCTTGTGGTTGGGCGTAAAATCCAGCGTCACGGACACCGGGCAGGGAAACGCGCCCTTGATGCCCTTGACCACATTGCCCTTGAGCTTGCCGAGGCCCGCCGCAGCAAGATCGCGCGCAATGCCGTGGACGGAGGTGCAATCCGGCCGGTTCGGCGTCAGGTTGATCTCGATCACGGGATCAAGGTTTCCCAGCCAGTCGACATAGACCGCGCCCAGCGGCGCATCGGCGGGGAGATCGATGATCCCGTCATGATCCTCCGACAGCTGCAGTTCCGCCGCTGAACACAGCATGCCGGCGGATTCCACACCGCGGATCACGCCCTTGCCGATGGTGATGTCCTTGCCCGGAATATAGGTGCCGGCGGGTGAAAAAACGCTTTTCATGCCGGTGCGGGCATTGGGTGCACCGCAGACCACCTGCACAGGTTCGCCCGTGCCGGTTTCCACCGTGCAAACACGGAGACGATCCGCATTGGGATGCTGCTTCGCCTCGATGACATAAGCGATGATGAAATCGCGGAGCTTCGCGGCAGGATCGGTGACGGCTTCGACCTCAAGGCCGATGCGCGTCAGCGTCTCGGCGATGGTGTCGAGCGTGGCATCGGTGTCGAGGTGGTCTTTCAACCAGGAGAGGGTGAATTTCATTGTCTGATCCGGGAGGTCTCTTCCGAGCGTTTTGGGAAGGCAAGTTCAACTGCAGCTTCTAAGCACTGATTCGGCGTAAGGACATCAAGTTGTTGCAGCGCCAGAATCACTTCACGGATGCGCAGGCGGACATCGGACCTCGAAAGCGAGAAAGGTGCTGGTTCGTAGTCCGCTTTCTCTCTGTCAGACTGGAGTTTTCCGAACAGCAGGCTGAGTTGTCTGAATGCCGGTATCCTTTCCGCGATCAGTACAAGCTGATTTTTTGACCGTCTGTGCTCCAGCGAGCGATAGGCCCTGATCCATGGCATTTCATTGGGTACATCCGGGGCGAGGGCGTCGGCAGTAAGCTTCATCAACCGATGAAAAACGGCATAATATAGCGTGCTGACTGACCGACGCAGCTCAGCTTCTGATGGGCTCTCCGAGGCAGTCAGGCTGATCGCCATCACGAGCAACTGTCTGAAGTCGCTCACGGAGCCAGGCTCTCGATCAGTCTCTTGATTTCGATGACTTCCGGATCTTCACCAATCCCGCTTCTTCCAGAAAGCTTCGCCGCCATATTCGCTCTGAACGTCAGCTGAGGCGAGATCAAATCGTCTCTGCCCTTGATAAATTCGGCGAAGTCCATGCGCAGATCAGCCAACCGGGAAACGTCATGGGTTTCATCAGCATCAACATCAATTTCAATGCGGGTCATATCCTCGCCGTCAAAATCCTTGTCGGAAAGAATTTCGATGCGGCGCTTCCGTCCATCAAAATGACGTGCCACCAGTGCTTCAATCTCGGCCTGCACCGAGCGGGACTGCTGTTTGAGATTAGCCATGATCCACCTCCTCGTCGCGCTTTGTGCCACCCATGCGATGCAATTCAAGGGCGCGCTTCGCCCAGACCGTATCCTCCAGATCAGCCAGCGACAGGAACACGCCGACGGGGCGATCATTCTTCGTGATCAGCACGGGTTCGCGCTGCGCCATGTCGA
>CAXTUM010000520.1:0-2847 GCA_964247205.1 uncultured Beijerinckiaceae bacterium | reverse complement strand
GAGCGCCGCGGATACAACGACAACTGGTGACACCAACAGCCAGCCCTCCCGCAGAGTATCGCGTGAGGGCTGGCAATTTTTGCCATTTGATGCCATCATGCGCCAGAGGAGATATCCGATGGCGACCATGAACATTTCTGTGCCGGACCTGATGCGCGACTTCGTGCAGCGAAGGATCGACAGCGGGCGGTATGCGAGCGTGAGCGACTATGTGCGCGATCTGATCCGGAAGGATCAGGGAGCGCTGCTGGAGCGGGACCTGTCCGTCGAGGATATCCGATTGTCGATTGCGGAAAGCCGGGCCGAGGGTGGAACTGCGCCCGCCGAGCAGGTTTTTGAACGCATCGAGGCGAAGCTGAAGGCAATGGCGGATCAGGCGTGAGGCTGCCCTGCCGGTTTTCATCCCTTGCAGAGAGTGATCTCGATGAGATCGCGCTGTTCATCGCGGCAGACAATCCCCGCCGGGCGCTGTCCTTCGTCGCGGAATTGCGCGAGCATTGCTTCTCTGTGGCCAAGCAACCGCTCGCCTATCCCCTGCGGGAAGAATACGGCGCAGGCGTGCGTCTCGCAGTTCACGGGACGTATCTGATTTTCCATGCGGTGCGGGATGACGCGCTGGTGATCGAGCGGATAGTCCATGGCGCACGGCATCGGGAGGGGTTGGTCGGGAAAGGGTGACGTTTTTGCGATTGCGATCGTTGCGCCATAACTCCAATCCTGCTCATGTCGAGGCGCGAAGCGCAGCGAAGCCTCGAGACACGCACCATACCTGCGCAATTCCGGATGGCGTGCAAGGATGAGCGGCCCTGACATCGTGCGTGTCTCGAGGCTCGCCAAGGGGCGAGCACCTCGACATGAGGGGGTGGGTGGATGGCGGGGGTGATTAGGACGACAACTCTATTCAATCGAGCTTTTATGTATGAAGCCTGCCTTTTTCCTTCACCAGATCAGCTGCCATCCCCGCATCACAACCAGATAGATACGCCTCGGCATCCTCCCGACTGTAGAATGACTCGACATCGATAACTCGCCCATTCTCGATTATTACTACTAGAAACGGTAATCCCTCTATCTCGGGAATATACAGCGTTCCAAACATTTCTAGCTCCTATGATTCGCGATCAATATGCGATGTAAGTTGATCAGTTGCGCCAGCGTCAAGGCTGACTGATATCAAATCGCCCGTTCTGCTTGCCTTTCACCGTCAGTTGCGCCATACGCCCACCCAGACCACGCTGGACGACATCCCGGCCTGGCCTTTTTCATCCCCTCTCAACAGACAGGAGTTCCCGATGTCGATAACTGCCGAACGCAAGACTGCGGTCATTGCGGATAATGCGCTGAAAGCCACCGACACGGGTTCGCCCGAGGTTCAGGTGGCCATCCTCACGGAGCGCATCACCAACCTCACCGAGCATTTCAAGACCCACGTGAAGGATAACCATTCCCGCCGTGGCCTGTTGAAGATGGTGTCGCAGCGCCGCACCCTGCTCGATTACGTCAAGCGCAAGGATGAGCCCCGCTACAAGGCCCTCATCACCAAGCTCGGCATTCGCCGCTAAGCCCGGCGTCTGCGCATCAGCGCGGAACGCCTTTCCACGCGCGCCGGCAATGGGGCCGTCGCACCGCTGGCAGACACACATGACATCAGCCATGGCAGGATCGCCGGACGTCCGGGGTGCTCACGCATCCGGGCTTCTCGCCGTCTTGCGCATGGCTTTTGCCGTTTGATCCGCCTCTACCGCTGCCCCGGAAGGCCCGGGCGCAGGCACGAAAGCTGAACACATGTTCGATCATCAGAAAGTCTCCATCAACTGGGCCGGGCGCAAGCTCACGCTCGAAACGGGCAAGATCGCCCGCCAGGCCGACGGCGCGGTTCTCGCGACCTACGGCGAAACCGTGCTGCTCGCCACAGTCGTCTCCGCCAAGGAGCCGAAGGCCGGCATCGATTTCTTCCCGCTCACCGTGAACTATCAGGAAAAGACCTTCGCGGCCGGCCGCATTCCCGGCGGCTATTTCAAGCGCGAGGGGCGCCCGTCCGAGAAGGAGACGCTGATCTCCCGTCTCATCGACCGCCCGATCCGCCCGCTGTTCCCGCAGGGCTACCGTCATGACACGCAGGTCGTCGTCACCGTGCTGCAGCACGATCTCGAGAACGACACCGACGTGCTCGCCATGGTGGCTGTCTCCGCAGCGCTTACGATCTCCGGCGTGCCCTTCATGGGTCCGGTCGGCGCCGCCAAGGTCGGTTACATCAACGGTGAATACGTGATGAACCCCACTGCACCGCAGATGGAGGAAAGCACGCTTGAGCTCGTGGTCGCTGGCACGGAAGACGCGGTGCTGATGGTCGAGTCGGAAGCCAAGGAGCTTTCGGAAGAGATCATGCTGGGCGCGGTCGTGTTCGGCCAGAAGGGCTGGCAGCCGGTTCTCGAAGCTATCATCAAGCTGGCCGAGAAGGCCGCCAAGGAGCCGCGCGATTTCACGCCCGCCGATCCTTCCGTGGTCGCCAAGGCGATCATGAAGGTGGCCGAGAAGGACCTGCGCAAGGCCTACAAGATCACCGCCAAGGCCGAGCGCTACAAGGCTGTCGATGCCGTCAAGGCCAAGGTGATGGAAGAGCTCGCCTCAGACACGCCGGACGGCAAGAAGAGCTTCGACAAGGAAACCCTCAAGGGCCAGTTCAAGGATGCGCAGGCCAACATCGTGCGCCTGAACATCCTCGACGACGGCATCCGCATCGATGGCCGCGACGTCAAGACCGTCCGCCCCATCGTGTCGGAAGTCGGCATCCTGCCCCGCACCCATGGTTCGGCTTTGTTCACACGCGGAGAGACACAGGCGCTG
>CAXTUM010000519.1:0-2855 GCA_964247205.1 uncultured Beijerinckiaceae bacterium | reverse complement strand
GCTCGGCCTCGCGTTTGGAGGTGCCGGAGGCTTCAGCTGCACCAATAACAGGAACCGCGACGGAAATCGTGAAAATCATGCGATGCGCCGGGCCAGACCGCGACACCTCTGCATAGACCGGCATGCCGAGCTGTCGACCCTGCGCCAGTTCCTGCAACTGCGTCTTGGCATCACGCCTGTCGCCGGTGGGATTGAACATCCGCTCGTGCCACACCGCCGCTATCACAGCTTTCGCCTTGGGATAATCGCTGTCTAGGAAAACCGCGCCGATAACGGCCTCGCAGACATCGGCAAGAATGGTCTGCCGCTTGCGCCCGCCGGTATGGGCTTCACCAGCGCCAAGCCGGATGTTGGGGCCGATATCCCAGACGATGGCGACCTCTGCGCAAGTTTCCTTGCGAACCAGTTCCGCCATGCGACGCGCCAGTTCGCCCTCGTCCGCTTTCGGATATTCCGCCGACAGCATTTCCGCGATGGCCAGCCCCAGAACCCGGTCGCCCAGAAATTCCAGCCGCTGATAGCTCTGCGCCCGGATATCGCCGGTGCGGATGCTGGAGACATGCGTCAGCGCCAGCTCCAGCATGCCAAGATCACGGAACTGATGGCCAAGCCGCGCCTGCAAAGCCGGAAGGTCGCGGATCGCCTTCATTTTTATCTGACGCGCGTGAACATGCGGTCGAACCTGAGCGCCCACGGCCAGTTCCAGACCTGCCAGGCCGACGACCGTCCATCAATGGAGAAGAAGATCAGTTCGGCACGCCCGACAAAATTGACCAGCGGCACAAAGCCCACGGCATCGCGGCTGTCGAGCGAATCATCGCGGTTATCGCCCATCATGAAGAAATGACCCGGCGGGACGACGAACACATTGGTGTTGTTCATCAGGCCACGGCCATCATTCGACTTGTGAATCCTGTGGCGCGTGCCGTTGGGGAGCGTTTCCCAATAAGCGACGGCGCGGCTGCGATAACCCGAACCACGGTCCAGGATCTCCTCACCGATCACTTCTTCCTTCACAGCTGTGCCATTGATATGCAGCACGCCCTGGATCATCTGGATGCGGTCGCCGGGCAATCCCGTGACGCGCTTGATGTAATCCGTCGAATTGTCCGACGGTAATTTGAAAACGGCCACATCGCCGCGCTTCGGCTCGGAACCCATCACGCGACCAGAGAAAGGCACGGCGCTGAACGGGAAAGAATGCTGCGAATAGCCGTAGCTGTATTTCGAGACAAACAGATAATCACCCACCAGCAACGTGGGGATCAGCGAGCCGGAGGGGATGTTGAAAGGCTGGAACAGGAATGTCCTCACGACCAGTGCTATCAGCAGGGCCTGAACGAAGATTTTCACGGTTTCCCAGATGCCCTCGGGCTTCTGTTCTGTCTTGCTGCTCAAGGGATCGGCCTTCCGGGAGGGACATGGGAACGCGCCCGATATAGCGACGGGTCACGGCAGGGGCAATGGCGGGCATTGACGCCACGCGTCCAAAACCCAATAAGCACTGCAACACTCGAAATGCGCTGCAAAGATACCGGTTTCAGGAACAGATCACGCCATGGATGCCTTCAAACCCATGATCGCCAAGGTGGCGGCGGGCGCTCCGCTGTCGGAGGCCGAGGCGGAAAGCGCCTTCGAACGCATCCTTTCGGGCGAATCCACGCCTGCCCAGACCGCCGCATTTCTCATGGCGCTGCGCGTGCGCGGCGAAACCGTGGACGAAATCACCGGCGCAGTGCGCGCCATGCGGGCCAAGATGCTGCGGGTCGAGACCGATCCTGACGCCATCGATATCGTGGGCACCGGCGGCGACAATGTCGGCACGTGGAATGTCTCGACATTGGCCGCTATTCTGGCCGCAGCCTGCGGCGTTAAGGTGGCGAAGCACGGCAATCGCGCGGCATCCTCCAAATCTGGCGCGGCGGACGTTCTGTCGGCGCTCAACGTCAAGGTCGGGCTCGCACCTGAACATGTGGCGCGCTGCATCGCCGAGGCCAATCTCGGCTTTATGATGGCGCCCACCCATCATGCCTCGATGCGCCACGTCGGCCCTGTGCGCACGGAGCTTGGAACGCGCACGATCTTCAACCTTCTGGGGCCGCTCTCCAATCCGGCCTCCGTCAGGCGTCAGGTTGTCGGAGTCTTCTCGCCGGGATGGATGGAGCCCATCGCGGAAACTCTGAAGGCGCTGGGCACGACGCATCTCTGGGTCGTGCATGGCTCGGACGGACTGGATGAATTGACCACCACCGGCCCGACCCATGTTGTTGAACTCAAAGGCGGCAAGTTCATGAAATTCGATGTGTCACCCGCCGATGCAGGATTGAAAATGGCATCTATCGACGATCTCAAGGGTGGTGATCCTGCCGTGAATGCCGTCGCTCTGAAAGGCGTTCTGCAGGGTGCAAAGAACGCCTATCGCGACATCGCCGTTCTCAACGCCGCCGCAGGCCTGATCGTGGCCGAAAAGGCTGCTACGCTGGCCGAAGCCGCACGCATGGCAGAACATGCCATCGACAGCGGCCAGGCCATGAAGACGCTGGACAAGCTGGTGGCGCTCTCCAATGGCTGACATTCTGGCTAAAATCGAAGCGACCAAACGCGCCGAGATCGCGGCAGCGAAGGAACACGTGCCGCTGGCATCGCTCGACAAGGCGATTGAAGCAGCCGCCGCGCCGCGCGGTTTCCTGCGGGCCATCGAGCGCAAGCACGCCGACGGCCAGTTTGCGCTCATCGCCGAAATCAAGAAGGCCAGCCCCTCGAAAGGCCTGATCCGCGCGGATTTTGGCCCGCCGAGCCTTGCCAGGTCCTATGCGCAGGGCGGCGCTGCCTGTCTCTCTGTGTTGACCGATTCT
>CAXTUM010000518.1:0-2857 GCA_964247205.1 uncultured Beijerinckiaceae bacterium | reverse complement strand
CTCCAGCCTGATCGCCACCCGATGCACTGTCGCCGCCGCAACTTCCCCAGTGTCCGCGTGCTTGGCCGCGCTCGTCCACTCTCCAGCCGTGATACGGCGCTCTCCGTGGTGCCCATGCGGCTCGCCACCCCGGCCTGCGTGAGCCTGGCGCGCTTGCGGGCGCGCAGCAGCGTGTCGATCAGCGCCAACTCCTCATCCAGCGCGTCGTAGGCGACGCGATACTGCGGATCGTTCTTCATGCTCCCGGCATGAAGAACGGACGCCTTGATCGTCTTCATCGAACCTCCTTTGCGCGTTTCAGCGCGATGTCCATCTCCGCCTTAACCCCCAGCGCATGCCCCCGGTAAAAACCCAACTCCGATGCCATACACGCCAGAAACGACGCCGCCAGCTTGCCCGAAAGCCGGATATCCGCGCCATTCCGGGGCGGGGCGTCGAGCAGGCCTTCCGCGTAAGCCGCTTCCAGCAGGCGGCGGAGGTGCGAGCGTGAGACACCGAAGCGCGCGCCGAAGGTTTTGAGATCGATGGTGACTGGCGCAATGGCGCTACCGCCGCTCTCTTCAAGCGCCTTCGCCACACAGGTCAGCAGCAGCATCCAGCCGCCGTCGCGCTGGACAAAATGATTCACTTCGGGGAAAGGGTCCAGCATCTTCCATCCGGCCAGAACAGCCTCTGCACCGCGCCGCCGCATGTCCCAGCCGAAGCGCGGGTGGATGGCATGGCGATGCGCCAGTTCCCCATCGGGCGCGATGGCGTCGATGATCTCGAAGATGCGCCGGTTCCAGCCTTCGACGACGGCGATAAACCCCTCGCTCGGCTCCAGCTGCACCACCCGGCTGTCGCGCGGAGACTTGATACGCCGGAGATAGCCGCCCAGGCGCATGATCCCCAGAATGGCCAGAACCCGGCCTCGGCTGGCGCATTGCTGCCGCGCGCAGATCCGCTGCAGATTGGCGACTGTGAGCCCGCTGCGGGGATCCTCCGGATCGCGCGTGTCGTAGAGGTGCAGGCAATAGACCAGCATTTCGAAGCGCCACGCCTCGGTGACGACTTTGTTGAGAATGATGTTGTTGGAGAAATACTCCGGGATCAGTTCGCCGTAGCGCACCAGCCCATTGAGAAACCCGGGATGGTTGCGCAGCACGAAAATGCGCTGCCATTCTTCCGGCGATGTGCGGCTTGCAAGTTCGGCATCAAAGCCGTCGAGACGGAAAGGGGTGGAGAGCAGGGACATCGCAGGCGCACAACGGGATACCACCGTTCCGTTGCACGCATGATGGTGCTGGTGGATTGCAAAGCCCGTTTAGCCCGCAAGCAAGCCCTCGGCAAGCACCGCAAAGGGTAGCCGGCCTACAGGGATGATCCCGGCAACAGCTGCCCCCGTAAAAAAACAAACAGCCATTGCCGGGTCTAATCAGGAGACAATATTGACCGTCAATATGGCTTCCGCAGCCGTAACTGCGGAAGCGGAACAAAAGTTATTTTCAGGCAGTCCGGACGTCAACCGGAACAAGGACGGCAGGAACGTCCATTTCTGGACCGGTTTTCACAGAGGCCGAACTCACCACGTTCCCGTATTCCCCATGCTCACCCAAGGCTCCATCGGCGCTTTCGCCTCGCCCTTCTGCAGCAGTTCAATGGAAATACCGTCGGGTGACTTGACGAAGGCCATGTAGCCGTCGCGCGGCGGGCGGTTGATCGTCACGCCGGCCTTCATCAGCCGGTCACAGGTCGCGTAGATATCATCGACCCGGTAGGCGAGATGGCCGAAATTGCGACCACCCGCATAGCTCGCCTCGTCCCAGTTGTAGGTCAGTTCCAGCAGGGGCGTCTTGTTGGCAGAGGCGCCCTTCGCCTCATCCGCCGGTGTCGCCAGAAAGATCAGCGTGAAACGCCCCTTCTCGCTTTCGGTGCGGCGCACCTCCACCATGCCCATCTTGTTGCAGAAGAAATCAAGTGCAGCATCGACGTTGCCGACCCGGATCATCGTGTGGAGATATTCCATGGTTCAATTCCCTGTGTGATTGCTGCCGCAAAGATGGACACTCATGGCATTCGGCGCAATACCGGAATGAAACGTCATTATCCCGGCGTTCAAGTTCGATCCGACGAACCCATGCTGCGCAACAGGACATGACAGGTGATACGGCTTTCCGAGTACAAGACACCGGATTATCTGGTGGACAGGGTTCACGTCTCCGTCAGCCTTCACCCGACACAGACAAAGGTCATCGTCACAAGCCGGGTGAAGCCCAATCCGGCCCGCATCGCAGGCGCCGTTCCGCTGGTGTTCGACGGGGATGAGCTTGATCTGCATGCCATCGCGCTGGACAGCGCGCCGTTGCCGCCAGACGCCTATGAGGCGACGCCGGACAAATTGATCCTGAAAGCGCCGCCGCAGCGCCCTTTCGATCTCACCATCGAAACCATCATCGATCCCACCGCCAACAGCAAGCTGATGGGGCTTTACCGCTCCAGCGGCGTCTACACCACGCAATGCGAGGCGGACGGCTTCCGCCGCATCAGCTATTTCCCGGATCGTCCCGATGTGATGGCGACCTACCGCGTGCGGCTGGAAGCGGAAAAGGCGGAGGCCCCTGTTTTGCTCGCCAACGGCAATCTGGTGGAACAGGGAGACATTGCAGCCACGGGCCGCCACTATGCGGTGTGGGATGATCCGCATCCCAAGCCCTGCTATCTTTTCGCCATGGTCGGTGGGGATCTGGGCGCGATTCACGATCGCTTTGTCACCAGCGAAGGCCGCGATGTGGCGCTCGGCATCTATGTCGAAAAGGGCAAGGAAGATCAGGCGCATTACGCCATGGATTCGCTGAAGCGCTCCATGATCTGGGACGAG
>CAXTUM010000517.1:0-2859 GCA_964247205.1 uncultured Beijerinckiaceae bacterium | reverse complement strand
GCCCCAAGGCCTTCACGCTGATGGGCGAGAACATCGTGCTGTTTCTCGACGAGCATGGAGCGCCAGCCGCTTTAGAGGACCGCTGCTGCCACCGCACGGCCAAGCTCTCGAAGGGCTGGGTGGAGGACGGCCTGATCACCTGCGGCTACCATGGCTGGACCTATGACCGGCAGGGCACGCTCATCAAGATTCCGCAATTCACTCCTGACCAGATCGTGCCGCGCTTGGGCGTCAAGCCGTTTCACTGCCAGTCGCGCTATGGCTACGCCTGGGTCTGTCTGGATGAACCTCTCGCGGATATTCCGTCGTTCCCTGAGGACGAGGACCGCAGCTATCGCCGGATCATGCAGTTTCACATGACATGGAAAACAGCGCCCTTGCGGATGATGGAGAACTCCTTCGACAACGCGCATTTCTCGTTCGTGCACAAGGCGACGTTCGGCCAGATCAAGGCGCCCAAACCGTCGAAGTACGAAGTGACCGAGACCGACTATGGCTTCGAGGCGGAGACGATCATCGACATCAACAACCCTCCAGCCGCCCATCGCGTGACAGGAACGAGCGAGCCGACCACGCAACGCCACATGCGCAACAAGTGGTTCATGCCGTTCTCGCGTCGGCTGGACATGGCTTATCCATCGGGGCTGCGCCACATCATCATGAACTGTGCGACACCCATCGATGACGGGACGATCAGCCTGGCGCAGGTGCTCTTTCGCAACGACAGGGAGGACGACTGCTCAACGGAGGAACTCCGGGCCTGGGATTCCGTGATCCTCGAGGAGGACCGCGATATCCTTGAATCAACCGACCCTGATACGCCCGTCGATATGGGCAGGAAGGTCGAGGCGCATATGCCATCTGACAAACCCGGCATGATCATGCGCAAGCGCCTCACCGAACTTCTGGCCATGCATGGCGAGGGCGAAGTGTTTCGTCGCTGAACCATGAAACGTCGCGCTTACGTTCACCGCATTGCCGCTTCTGCACCCAATGACGTCTCGGGCCTGAGTGCCGCGATTAGGGCTGGCCAGATCGATCCCCGGGGCATCGTCGCAATCCTCGGCAAGACCGAGGGCAATGGCTGCGTCAACGACTTCACCCGCGCCTTCGCGGTTCAATCCATTGGCCTGGAGCTGAAGCGACACTTGCCCGAGGCTGCAGCCGAAGCCGTCTGTTGCGTGATGTCCGGCGGCACGGAGGGTGCGTTGTCGCCGCACTGGCTGGTGCTGGAGCAACGGGAAACCGCGGACGCCTTGCCTTCCACCGCCCTGGCCATGGGACGTGCTCGCACAAAGCGGCTCCTTCCCGAAGAGATCGGCCGCATGGCGCAGGTTCAAGCCGTGGCGACGTCCATAGAGGTCGCCATGGCAAACGCTGGCATTGCAACCGCCGACGATGTGCATTTCGTGCAGATCAAATGCCCGCTTATCACCACGGAGCGCGCGGCTGAAGCAACGGCGCGGGGAAAGACCGTCGCAGTGCGTGGCACACTAAAGTCCATGGGTCTGTCACGCGGTGCATCCGCACTGGGCGTGGCGTTGGCGCTGGGGGAAGTCACTGCAGAGAAACTCTCCGATGCAATCATCGGCCGCGATCCGGCAATCTGGTCTGGGCGCGCCTCGACGTCTGCCGGCATCGAGCTCATGGACAACGAGATCGTTGTGCTTGGAATGTCGGCAGACTGGTCAGGCCCCCTCGCGGTGGATCACGCGGTCATGGCTGACAATATCGATATTGAACCGGTGCGCACCGCCTTGCAACGGTTGGGGCTTGCGGCGCAAGGCCAACTCGTGGGCGACGAAAGGTCTACCCTCGTCGCGCTCCTCGCCAAGGCTGAACCTTCGACAATAGGGTCCCTTCGCGGCTATCGCCACACCATGCTGGACGATTCTGATATCTCCGCCACACGCCATGCCCGCGCTTTCGTGGCAGGCGCGCTGGCAGGGCTTGTGGGGCACGCCGAGATTTTCGTCTCCGGCGGCGCGGAGCATCAGGGCCCTGATGGCGGCGGTCCCGTCGCTGTCATCGTTGACCGATCCAAGACTTCCTGAAGGAGTATAACCATGTCCGATCCCGTCATCCTGCGCTCCCCCAAGGATTTCGACACGTTCCGGATCAAAGCCACGGACACGAACCGCATGGCGCTGTTCATTGATCCGATCAAGGACAAGGTGCCGTTCATTGGCTTCGTCGAGGTTTTCGACAAGGGTGGGGCCACGCCGCCGAATATCCACCACGATGCCTACGAGGTTTTCTACGTGCTTGAGGGAGAGGGTATCGCTACCTGCGGCGGCAAAACAGTCCCGATCAGAAAAGGCGACTTCCTGTCGGTCGCCCCAGGCAACGAGCACATCGTGACGAACACAGGCAATAGTCGCCTCTACTGTATCACCTTCATGCTGCCGAACGAGGGCTTCGCTGAACTGGTGCGGAGCGGCCAGGCCGATCCGCTTGACGCACTCGACATCCAGACATTGACCGCCTGAATTATTCCAGCGATCAGCAGATCATTCTTGGACAGGACATCCCATGACGCACCATCACCTTAACGCCAGCGTCGAGCATTGCCACTGGGGCTATTTTGAGGCCGCGCGCTCCGCCCTTCTCACGGTGAAGAGCGGTGACACGGTCACCATCGACACATTGACCGGCGCGCCTGAGATGGTGCCGCCAGCGCCTTTCTACACGCCGCCGGAGTTGTTTGATGTGCACAAGCATTGCGAACGTTTCGCCGGGGCCCCGCATATCCTCACCGGGCCGGTTGCCATCGAAGGTGCAATGCCCGGCGATGTTCTGGAGGTGCGTATCAAGGACGTGAAGCTGCGTCAGGATTGGGGCTTCAATTTCATTCGCCCG
>CAXTUM010000516.1:0-2863 GCA_964247205.1 uncultured Beijerinckiaceae bacterium | reverse complement strand
GATGCGCCGGGAACGCGCGGCTCGGCGATCTTCAGTGTCGCGCCGTTCGTTTCCCTGACGTCGTGAAGCAGCATGCCGCCAATCGGGAGGCTCAGGGAACGGCTGACCGGAAACCGGTCCGATGCCTCCGCTCCCGCGAGCGTCAATTGTTCTGGCCGGACGGAGGCCAGGACGGCATCGCCCGGTGCGAACGTCCTTTCGCTGGCCACCGGCCACAGCGCGCCATTGTCCAGCCGCACGCCGAAAGTCCCGCGTTCGTGCCGCTCGATCGTGCCCGCGAGCAGATTGCTTGATCCGATGAACGAGTTGACGAAGAGAGTCTTCGGATCATCGTAGATATCGATGGGTGAACCCAGCTGTTCGATCCGGCCATTGTTCATCACCGCGATCTTGTCGGCGATGGACATGGCCTCGTCCTGGTCGTGGGTCACCAGAATGGCGGTGAGACCGAACTGGCGCTGCAACCGCTTGATCTCGATCTGCATGTCGAGGCGCAGGTTCTTGTCCAGCGCCGCAAATGGTTCATCAAGGAGCAGGATGCGGGGCCTCACGGCCAGTGCGCGGGCGAGCGCCACGCGCTGCTGCTGCCCACCCGAAAGCTGTCGCGGCTTGCGCTCCGCGAAGGCGCTCATCTGCACCGTGGCCAGCATTTCCGCCACCCGATCCCGCTGCAGCGACCTCGAAGCACCCCGCGCCGCAAGCCCATAGGCGATATTCTCCGCCACGGTCATGTGCGGGAAAAGCGCATAATTCTGGAAGACAACCCCAACCTCCCGCTGGTTTGGCGGATAGCTGTCGACACGACGCTCACCGATGATGACGGCCCCCGACATCTGGCTGACGAAGCCGCCGATGATCCGCAGCAAGGTCGTCTTGCCACAGCCGGAAGGTCCCAGCAGCGCGACAAGCTCGCCGCCCTTGACCTCAAGCGTCACATTGTCGACGGCGAGGCCAGCACCATACCCATGGGTAATCCCGTCCAGCACCAGGGGCTGTGGCGGGATAGGCGCGGAATCCGGGGCGGTCGACATGGGATGGTGGCCTGCAAGTTTTGCACAATAAGCAAGCAACTGCTGTGCCAAGCCGACTCCGATCGGTGTTGCATCGATTGGGATTCGGTGGACAATGTTGCCGACAAGCTGACGGACAACAGGAGACGACGCATTGCCAGAATTTCCCGAACCTTGGCCGAGCCTCAGCCAGATCTCTTCGGCGGTCACAAGCGGGCAAACAACTGCGACAGCGGAGACCACGAAGGCGCTGGCCCGCATTGCCGCCGCGAATGGCGAGATCAACGCCTTCGTCCATGTCGATGTGGAAGATGCCCTTCGCCGCGCCGCGCTGGTGGACCAACGCATTGCAGGTGGCGAGAGGCTCGTGTTGGCGGGTGTGCCCACCGCGATCAAGGACAATATCTGGGTGAAAGGCAGGCCCATCACGCAAGGCTCGCTGCTGTTCAGGGATTTCATCGCGCCTGCCAGCGCCATTGCAGTCGAACGCCTTGAAGCTGCTGGAGCGGTGATCATCGGCATCGCCAGCACGTCGGAGTTCGCTTGCTCGGGCCAGACCCGATCGCTGCTGCATGGCGTGACACGCAATCCGCTTGATCCTGGCCGCACACCAGGTGGCTCGTCAGGCGGTCCGGTTGCGGCGGTCGCCTCGGAAATGGTTCCGTTGGCTATCGGTACGGATGCGGGAGGCTCAAGCCGCCGCCCGCCCGCCCACACTGGTCTCGTGGGCTTCAAGCCATCCTTCGGGGCAGTGCCCTACGGCCCCGGGTTCGAGGAGCCCACCTTCGGCGTTTCCAGCATCTGTCCGATTGCCCGAACCGTTGCAGAAGCATCGCTCGCCTTCACCGCCATGGCGGGCCGCGATGCGCGGGACCCATTTTCCGGCGACGTTCTGCCTGCAAAAGAATGCGGCCTCACTACACTGCGTATCGCCGCCATGCCACGATGGGGGTTCAATGTGCCGGTAGACCCCGATGTCCGCGAGGCCATGGCGGCCGTCTTCGGGGCGCTGCGACGCGCTGGCTGCGACATCGTCGAGAAAGAGTTCAGCTGGCCAAAGGGCGCTGCCGAAGCAGGGCTCAATCCGCTCCAGCATTCCGGACTGGCGCGCCTCTTCGCCAACGACTGGCGACGGGACCGCACCTTGATCCATCCCGATCTCGCGACGCAGATCGAGGCAGGCCTCGCCTTCACGTCAACCGACGTCGCAGGCGCGCTGTTCCTGTCGGAAGCGATAGCCCGGACTGCAGCAGCTTTCTTCATTGAAGAGGCCATCGACCTGGCGATTGGACCGACAACACCCTGCACGGCCTGGCCAATCGATCTCCTTGCCCCGCCAACCATCGACGGCGTGTCCGTAGGCCCGCGCGGCCATGCCGTCTTCACGCCGATGTTCAACCACGCCCGCCAGCCCGCGATCAGCATCCCGGTCGGCAAAGACAGGGATGGCATGCCGATCGGGATGCAGATCGTCGCGCCGCGGGGGCAGGACTGGATGGTGCTCGACGCGGCGTCAAGGATGGCGGCGGTCGTCGCTGCGGCGGTGGCCTGATGCTCAGTCCACCAAGACCGTTGCCGGTCTGCCTGCCGCCGCAAGCCCATGAGCTGCTAACATCTTGAATCAGACGCAATGCAGCGTGTGCCGGCTATCGGTTGAAGGATATTCAACAACTTGCAGCCGTCTCGACGTCCGAAAGACACGCCGTTGCAGCCGCTATGGTCGGCCAAAAGCTCATTGACGTGAAGCACTATCGCGGAAACGGTTCTGGATATCGCCGTCGGTTGTCGCGCGGTTGCTTCTGGCGCGCCGTGTTGTGCGCCAGCGCCTGAAGTATGGCGACTATCGCCGCGAC
>CAXTUM010000515.1:0-2866 GCA_964247205.1 uncultured Beijerinckiaceae bacterium | reverse complement strand
AGCCTCGTGCAGACCATAGGCCGCGCCGCCCGCAACGTCGACGGGCGCGTCATCCTCTACGCCGACCAGATGACGGGCTCCATGACCCGCGCCATCGCCGAAACCGACCGCAGACGCGAGAAGCAGGTGGCCTACAACACGGCCAACGGCATTACGCCGGAGAGCGTCAAGCGCGATATCTTCGATATCATGAACTCTGCCTACGAGCGCGACCGCGTCACCGTGGACGCCGGAATCGCGGGCGAAAACAACGACGCAGCAACCGTGGGCCACAATTTCGAGGCGGTGACGGCCGATCTCGAAAAGCGCATGCGCGAGGCTGCCGCCAATCTCGACTTTGAGGATGCGGCGCGGCTGCGCGATGAACTGAAGCGGTTGCGCGAGACTTCGCTGGCAGTTTTCGAGGACAGCGGGATCAGGCAATCGTCGGTCAAGGCCAAGGCTGGCGGGTTCTCGACGGCAGGCAAGGCGGGCAGCCCGAAGGGCCGGTGGAAGAAAAGGTGACCTTTTCCCTGCTTCTCCCGAGGGAGAAGGAACCGCTCCTCACGTCCCCCTTGGCTTGGCCCTTGCGGTCGGCGCCGCCGCCGCCAGATCATCCGGCCAGAGGTGTCTTGGATAACGCCCTTTCATCTCCGCCTTTACCGCTGCCCATGAGCCTTTCCAGAAGCCCGGAAGATCCCGCGTGATCTGGATCGGGCGGTGGGCCGGTGACAGGAGATGCAGCGTCAGCGGCACACGGCCACCTGCAAGTGAGGGGTGCACTTTCAGGCCATAAAGTTCCTGCACGCGGATCGCGAGCACGGGGCCGCCCTCGGCATCATAATCGAGCGCAACGCTGGAGCCCGTGGGGGCTTCGAAATGCGTCGGTGCTTCCTCGTCAAGATGGCGTTTGAGATTCCATGGAACCAGCGTTTCCAGCGCCTCACGGACGGTATCAGCGCCCAATGAAGCCACGTACGTGATGCCATTCAGGAAGGGCGCGAGCCATTCCCCTGTGGTTCCTGCCAGCGCTTCATCCGAAAGGTCGGGCCAGGGATTGTCTGCCTCGTCCCCATGCGCACGGCGCAGGAACATCACCCGGTCACGCCATTGCGTGGTTGCCTTACTCCAGGGCAGGCGATGGATGCCCGCTGCCGCGATGCCATGGGCGAAGACAAGCGCGGCAGCATCGCTCGTTGGCACCGGCATTGTCTGCGATCCTAGCGTTATGGCATCCAGCCGTCGAACACGCCGGGCGCGCAGGGCAAGTGCATTGGGATCGAACGTCAATTCTTCGCCGGACGTGATGCGGTCGCCTGCGATAGCCATGACAGCAGCCTCATCCATCGGCGCTGCGGCGAGAATACGCGAGGCCGCAGCGGTGCCGGTCATTTCTGCCACCACGCACCACGAAGCCCGCGCCAGCGGGTCCGCCGCATCCACCTGTCCCGCCCGGCCGTTTGCGAGCAGGAACTGGCCTGCGGCGCCACGCGCTTTCGCAATGCGGTCGGGATAGGCAAGCGCCAGCAAGGCGGCGGTGGAATGCGTGCTGCCTTGCTGCTTGCCCAAACCGGCCTGCTCTGCCCAGCCAGCCGCCAGCCGCTTCATGTCCATCGCCCGTGCACCCCGGTCACGATGGAACTGATCGAGGCGGTGCGACAGATCGGTCGACGTTCCGCCCATGCCACGCTCGACCAGAATCGCGGCGAGATCAGCGGCCTCGCGCACGGCATTGGCGGAAATCGCCGCTGCTCCGATCACCATTTTAGCCAGACGCGCCGGCAGGGGCAGCGCGCGGATGCGCTTGCCTTCCGCCGTGATCCGGCCAGCCTCGTCGAGTGCCCCGATGGCGGTGAGCATGGCCCTCGCTTCCGCTGTGGCCGGTAACGGCGGCGGATCGAGCCAGCGCAGAGAAGCCGGCTCCGTTACACCCCAGCTCGCGAGATCGAGCACGAGACCGGAGAGGTCCGCCGCCCGTATCTCCGGCGTGTTGAACGGGGCGAGGCTGAGCGTCTGCGGCTCGTCCCACAGGCGATAGCAGATGCCAGGCTCCGTGCGGCCCGCACGGCCCCGGCGCTGGTCGGCGGAAGCCCGCGATACCCGGACTGTTTCCAGCCGCGTGACGCCCGTATCGGGCTCGTAGCGCGGCACACGGGCAAGGCCGCAATCCACCACGACGCGCACGCCCTCTATGGTGAGCGACGTCTCGGCGATGGAGGTCGCCAGCACCACCTTGCGGCGCCCTGTTGGTGCAGGCTGGACCGCAAGGTCCTGCGCCCGTTGGTCCATCGCTCCATAGAGAGGGGCCAGATCAACTGCAGGGTCGCGCAGCTTCTCGGCCAGCAAGGCTTCGGTTCGCCTGATCTCGCCCTGTCCGGGCAGGAACGCGAGGATCGAACCTGTCTCCGACGACAACGCCCGGAGAATGGCGCTTGCCATTTGCGGCTCCAGCCGCTCACGGGCATCGCGTCCGAGGTGGCGCGTCTCCACCGGAAACATGCGGCCTTCGCTCTCGATGACCGGCGTGCTTTCCCCCAGCAGAGCCGCCACGCGCGCGCCATCCAGCGTCGCCGACATCACCAGAATGCGCAGGTCATCCCGCAAACCGCCCTGTGCATCCAGCGCCAGCGCCAGCCCCATATCGGCGTCCAGAGAGCGCTCATGGAACTCGTCGAAGATGACAGCGGCCACCCCGTCCAGCGCCGGATCATCCAGAATCATCCGCGCGAAGACACCTTCGGTCACGACTTCGATACGCGTTCTGGAGGAAATCTTGACATTGAGGCGGGCGCGCAGACCCACCGTCTCGCCCACGCGCTCGCCCAGCATTTTGGCCATGCGCTCGGAGGCACCGCGCGCCGCCAGCCGCCGCGGCTCCAGCATGATG
>CAXTUM010000514.1:0-2868 GCA_964247205.1 uncultured Beijerinckiaceae bacterium | reverse complement strand
TCTGCACCCAGTAGCGTGTCTCATGAGCACCGTAGGCACGGTTAAGGCCCACGCGCAGACTCTCGACACCCGACGACGAGAACCATATCGCGAGCGCGCCGCCGATGGTCAGCAGATCGCGCCGCTGTCCCGTCAGCACATTGCGCACCTCGGCCGAGATCGGATTGGCGACAGCCTCGGGCAAGGCCTCGATCAGGATTTTGACGATCGCATCCGCCATTTCCTTCGTGCCGAAAAAAGACCCCAGCGCCGTCAGGAAAATGAGAAAGGGAAACAAGGCGAGCAGCGCCGACAGCGCGATATGGCTGGCGATGGCCCACCCGTCATGGCGGTAGAGACCGTCATACACACGATACAGGACGCGCCAGAGCGGTTTGAGGCTGGAGAATGACATTGATGACCAGAAATAGGCACTTGAAGCGCAAATGCAAACGGGTTGCCGTGTTTCCCCGGTGCGCGGATGGTTAAAGCGGTGCTGCTGCATCGACATTCGGCAGGCAGCCGCCTAATCTTACTCCGCCTCGCGTGTTGCGGGGCAATTCTCAGGGCGGGGTGGAAGTCCCCACCGGCGGTATGCGGGGCGTGTCTCCGTGAGCCCGCGAGCGCCGTCATGGTTCACACCGTGACGGGTCAGCAGATTCGGTGAGATGCCGAGGCCGACGGTCACAGTCCGGATGGAAGAGAATGAGCAAGAGGCGACCGGGCGGCTCCGCGCGGGCGCTTTTCGTTCGTGCGTCCTGATTCCTGTTGTCGATCCACGATGGAGAAACCTGTGAATCAGAGTTCTGAAAACCACCCAAGAAAACTGCGTCTGGCCTTCCTGCAGGCCCGATGGCATGCCGACATCGTAAATGAATGCCGCAAGGCTTTCGTGGACGAGATCAGCCTGCGCACCAATGGCTCCGCCATCATCGATGTCTTCGATGTGCCCGGAGCTTTCGAACTGCCTCTGCTGGCCAAGAAGCTGGCAAAGACCGGTCTCTATGACGCTATTGTCGGATCAGCCCTTGTGGTCAACGGCGGCATCTACCGCCATGACTTCGTGGCGGATGCGGTTGTCGCAGGACTGATGCAGGTGCAGCTTGAGACGGATATTCCCGTCCTCTCCGCCGTGTTGACACCGCATAACTTCCACGACAGCGAGGAGCACAGACGCTTCTTCCTCGCTCATTTCGAAGTGAAAGGCCGTGAGGTGGCCGGTGCTTGCCTGTCGATTGTGAAACTTAACGCTGACCTTGCTCTTGCGGCATGAAAGAGATGGACCCGTCGGTTATCACTTCCGGGCCCACTCTCATCCAGATTTGGCCCGCGATAAGGTCGACAAACCCTCCGCACTCCCCCATTTCTAACGGAAACGATTCGTGAACCTCTGGCCATATGTCCGATCCTTTTGCCATCGATGACTTGCCTGAGCCTGCGCCTGCGCATCAGCCGCGCGCGGGAGGTCTGGCGGCGCGCGCCATGGCGGGGTCTTCGCCTGCCGCACAGTATCTGGCCGGGCTGAACCCGGAACAGCGCGACGCCGTAGAATCCCTCGATGGCCCGGTGCTGGTGCTGGCCGGTGCTGGCACTGGCAAGACCCGCGTGCTGACCACGCGCATCGCCCATATCATCGCCACTGACCGCGCCTACCCGTCGCAAATTCTCTCCGTCACCTTCACCAACAAGGCGGCGCGCGAGATGAAGGAGCGCATCGGCCATCTCATCGGCGGCGTGGCCGAGGGCATGCCCTGGCTGGGCACCTTCCATTCCATCGGCACCAAGCTGCTGCGCCGCCACGCGGAACTGGTGGACCTGCACCCCGATTTCACTATCCTCGACACCGACGACCAGATCCGCCTGATGAAGCAACTGCTGCAGGCCGAGAATATCGACGAGAAGCGCTGGCCCGCCCGCGTGCTCGCTACCATCATCGACGGCTGGAAAAACCGCGGCCTCGTGCCCTCGAAAGTCCCGCCGGGCGAGGCGGAAGCTTTTGCGGGGGGCAAGGGCCGCAAGCTCTATGCGGATTATCAGGCTCGTCTGAAGACGCTGAACGCCTGCGATTTCGGCGACCTGCTGCTGGAATGCATCCGTCTCCTGCAGGAAAACCCAGAGGTGCTGGCGCAGTATCAGGACCGCTTCCGCTATATCCTGGTGGACGAGTACCAGGACACGAACGTCGCGCAGTATCTGTGGTTGCGGCTGCTGGCGCAGCGCCCACCGTCCGCGAGGGACAAACCGCAGAACATCTGCTGCGTGGGCGATGACGATCAGTCGATCTACGGCTGGCGCGGCGCGGAAGTCGACAACATCCTCAAATTCGACAAGGATTTTCCCGGCGCGAAGGTCATCCGTCTCGAGCGCAATTACCGCTCCACCGGCCATATCCTCGCCACCGCCTCCAGCCTGATCACCCACAACGAAGGACGGCTGGGCAAGACGCTCTTCACCGATGGCGACGACGGCCACAAGGTCACGGTCTCGGGCTCCTGGGACAGCGAGGAAGAAGCCCGCCTGATCGGCGACGAGATCGAGGCCCTGCAGGTGAAGGGCCACAGTCTCAACGAGATCGCGATCCTGATGCGCGCCTCGTTCCAGATGCGCGAGTTCGAGGAGCGTTTCATCACGCTGGGCCTGCCCTACCGTGTTATCGGCGGACCGCGCTTCTACGAACGCAAGGAAGTGCGGGATGCGCTGGCCTATCTGCGTGTCGTGCGCCAGCCCGCCGATGATCTGGCCTTCGAGCGCATCTTCAACACGCCCAAGCGCGGTTTGGGCGATGCCACTCTGAACGAATTGCACGCCTATGCGCGCGGGTTGGGAATTCCCCTCACGCAGGCCATGCGCCAGCTGATCGAGACGGAGGAACTGAAGCCCAAGGTGCGC
>CAXTUM010000513.1:0-2872 GCA_964247205.1 uncultured Beijerinckiaceae bacterium | reverse complement strand
ACCGCACCGCCAGCGCTGCCGCTCGCGTGGCCGTCGGTGCCTTCACCCGCAATCCGTCAATCCGCTCCCGCTCGCGCTTGAACTCCGCAAGCATCCGGCCATCCAGTTCCCGTCCGCGCGGGATGCGGATGCGGAGCGGGTCGACGTAGCGGTCGTTGACGATTACCTCGTAATGCAGGTGCGGTCCCGTGGAGAGGCCGGTGCTGCCAAGATAGCCGATGATCGTGCCCTGCCTGACGCGCGCGCCCGGCTGGATGCCGCGGGCAAAGTTCGACTGGTGGTTGTAGGTCGTGACATAGCCGTTGGCGTGCTGGATTTCCGTCCGCTTGCCATAGCCCGAATCCCAGCCCGCCTTGATCACCGTGCCGTTGCCGGCGGCCAGGATGGGCGTGCCGACCTTGTTGGCGTAATCGACGCCTGAATGCATCTTGGAATAGCCCAGGATGGGATGGCGGCGGAACCCGAAGCCTGATCGCAATTCGCCTGATACAATGGGCTTGCGCATCAGGAATTTCTTGGCCGAGCGCCCGTTCTCGTCGAAATAATCAACGCTGGCGTCGTCCGGGTTGCTGAAGCGGTAATAGCGCTTGGTGTCACCAGCAGCGGTCAGCGACACATAGAGAATCTCGCGCGCTTCGCCGTCCTCTTCCTCGGCATAGAAGATATCGAGCGAATCGCCACCCGATACGGGCCGCTGGAAATCGGTGTCGCTGTCGGCGGAGACGATGCGGATGAGGTCATCCACGATGGCGCGGGGAATTTCGTTCTTCAGTGCGGTCTCATAGAGAGAGTTGTAGAGTGCGAGGCCGGTGCGGCTCTCTTCTTCGTCATCATCATCGCTCGCCGGAGAATCTGCCGTTGGCGGTGCGACGGATACAAACGTGCCCTTGTCGTTGATGGCAGCAATACCCTCGATCTGGTCATCGCCGAAGATTGTCATGCGCACGATCTGGCGCGGCGCGCCGGGCTCCATCGAGGCGCTGAGGAACCGCACGCGCTGCCCCTCAACAAGAGCCTTGTCCTTGAGCGCCTGGCTGATGGCCTTGCCCTGCGCCGCAGTGCCGCCATTGGCGCGCACGATCTGCTCAATGGTCTGGCCGCGCGTGACAGTCGCGATCTTCTCGTCGATCGCCTCCTGCACCTGTCTGGCCTCGACTTTGGGAACGACGGTGACATTCTCTTCCACCATCCGCACCTCTAGGCCGGAGAACGGCGTGGCGGCGGGTGCAAAGCTGGTGGCGGCTCCGGCCAGACTTGGGGCCTGCATGGTGCGGGCCAGCAGCATCTGCGGCGGAATGGCAGGCACCTGCCGCCGGGGCACAGCGCCGGTTTCCTTAACCTGAGCCCTGACCTCGGGGTCGCTCAGGCCGCTGCCGGCGAAGGCGGCATTGAACAGGGCGAGTTCCCCCGTGACGAGGGACACCTCGGCCTCGGGATCATCCGCGGCCTGCACGGGCGTCGCCTCGAAGGCCTTGTCCGACCCCTCGGTGAGGAGCTTCAGAGGGTTGAAGGGCGGGATTTCATCCTGATACGCACCGCCGACCAGAAGCAGCGGCGCCAGAAGGCGGGCGAAGGATTTCACCTTGATCACCTCGCGGTCACCCGCGCGGATCGTCGTCGGTGTCTTGAAGGTCTGCTTGGCTGTGGTGAGATCGACGCTGCGGATCAGCTTGTCGCCCTTGCGGGCGCTGACCAGCGGGCGATCCGCTGCGGGCGCCTGCGCGCGCTGCGGGCTGTTCATCTGGGGCCGGGCCGCCACATTACGGATATTGTCATGCACGCCGACCACAGCTGCTGCCATGAGGCCTGCGCCGGAAAGGCCGGTGAGGATGGTGGCAGCCAGCCAGCGTGTGCTGACACGTCTGCGATCATCCATGGCATGTTTGCGTCCACCCGCATCCAGCGGCGGCTCGTCTCCCAGGTCGATCATGCCTGGCGTTCTGTCTTTCCGAACAGACTGCATTCCCGACCCATCTGGAGCCTGCGCTCCGTATTGCCCTATTATATATGTGTGCGTGCGGCGAACCGGACCTGACCCTGTGTAGCGAGGCCAATGCCTTCAAACAAGGAGGCAACCCCGGACAGCAATGTTTTCTCAGGCCGGTTTTGTTTCCTCCGTGTCCAATAGGGCTCAAATGAGGCATCAAACTTCGGTTTTGATCACATCCCGTGCAGTGGGCGATCCGATTGTCATCAGCATGTCAAAAAAAACGTCAGAAAATCTCAAAAAGCGTGTTGACACTCCGGAGCGTTGGGGGCATACACCGCTCCACGTTGCGCCGCCGCATTGCGGAGCGCCTGGACGGCCTTCTCTAGTTTAGAGTTGAGTTCATAAGCCGGGTCGCCCCGGACAATGACACGTCGTTCTGATGCTGTTTGACAGGTTTAAGACAAGAAAGAGAAACGTGGACGGCGGAGTCCTTGCGGGCCATCTTCGGATGGCCAAGAGACTTCGGCGGTTCAACGTTTCTGAGTGAGTGTACATACGCTCGGTTATCGCAAGATAACCGAAGTGCACTCCGTCAATGAAATGTTGTGATCAGCCGGTTCAAAGCTCAACTAAAACTTGAGAGTTTGATCCTGGCTCAGAACGAACGCTGGCGGCAGGCTTAACACATGCAAGTCGAACGGATGTAGCAATACATCAGTGGCAGACGGGTGAGTAACACGTGGGAACGTCCCCCTCGGTTCGGAATAACTCAGGGAAACTTGAGCTAATACCGGATACGTCCGAGAGGAGAAAGATTTATCGCCGAGGGATCGGCCCGCGTCTGATTAGCTAGTTGGTGAGGTAATGGCTCACCAAGGCGACGATCAGTAGCTGGTCTGAGAGGATGATCAGCCACACTGGGACTGAGACACGGCCCAGACT
>CAXTUM010000512.1:0-2874 GCA_964247205.1 uncultured Beijerinckiaceae bacterium | reverse complement strand
GGCAAGGACGCCACGATCAAGGTGACGAAAACGACGCCCGCAGTTTCGCTGGACGCCCCGCTTGATCAGCGCGCCTTCCGCACAGTGCTTGCACAGCTTCTGTCCAACGCGGCAAAATTCGGCGGTTCGGCGCCCATCATCGTGGCGATTGGCGCAGATGAGCATTTCGTGACCGTGAAAGTATCCGACCGGGGTCCCGGCATTCCGCCGGAACAACTCGCAGCCCTCGGGCGGCATTTCGAGCGCTTGGACGAGAGTCTGTCGCGGGACCGTAACGGTATCGGCCTCGGCCTCTCCCTCGCACGCGGCCTCATGGGCCTGCACAACGGCCGCATGGCTATCGAGAGCAAGCCGGGCAAGGGCACGACGGTAACACTGTCTCTGCCAAAGTCAGGAGCAAGGACCGCGACTGCGACCAATATCCATGCGCTCGTCCTGCCCTCGGCGAACGCACCAGCCGAAATGACTGATAATGCCCCGGAACGCCGTCGTGCCTGACCCAAAAAACCCGACCATGGACATGATTCTGGCCGCAGGTGATCCTGTGCGCAAGCTGGCAAAGGGCGAGACGACCGTCACCCGCATGCTGGGGCGGCGCATCGTGAGAAACCCGATGGCATCGCTCGCGTGGATTGCGGGCGGTGGCGTGGCTTTCGCCATTTTCGGCAATATGCTGCTGATGCAGCCCGAGAGGCATCGCGCACCGATGTTTGTCGGTAATCCGCTGATCCATGCTACCCCACAGCCCGCGACAACGCCCTTGCCCCAGCCACGCCCTGCCACCATTGACCGGGAGACCGAAATTCAACGCAAGGCGGAATTGTTGCGCGATATACAGACCGAGCTGGCGACACGCGGCTTCTACACGGGCGAACCCGATCCAGCCGCGACGGCGAAAACGGCGCAATCAATCCGCGACTTCCAGAATGCCGCGCGCTTGCCCGTCAACGGACAGTCCAGTGATGCACTGCTCGCGTCCATACTGACCTCGAACATCCGTCCCAAGGACCAGATCATGGGCCTCTTGCGCAACAGCGCGGATCGTCTGGAGCGCCCGGAGACGGTGGTCGCGATCCAGCGCGCTCTGACCAAGATCGGCTATGGCCCGCTGCGTGACGACGGCAACTTCGGCGCAGGGACCCGTGCCGCTCTCGACAAATTCGAGAAAGACCGCAAGCTGCCCTCCCGTGCCGACAACCCGGCGCGCGTGATGCGCGAACTGGCACAGGCCTCGGGCATTGCCATCGAGTGACAGCTGACGCATCACTCGTTGATGCGCCTTCGCTCCGATATCTTCGTCTCAGCCTATATTCGCCAGCGCAACGGCGAAAACGCTTTTGCCGTCGTGCGCCGCAAGGGTGCTGCGGAAGCGGGCGCGATCTTCATCTGCATCGACCGCCTTGACGGCACTGCGGACCTCTATGGACCCGCGCCACAAGCTGCTTTTGATGCGGCGCGCCCCGAACGGCAATTTCAGAAAATCAGCAAGGACGGAGCCACTCCGCTGGATGTCGCGGAACGTCTGGCGCGCGAACAGCGCTTTGACTCCGATATCTGGATCATCGACGTGGATGATCGCAGCGGGGAGCCCAAGCTCGATTTGATGGCTTGATTTAGTTCATATATGAACTATAGCCATTGACCGCAGGCAAAGCGCTGGACAACCCATGACGGGTTGCGGCAAAGGACGATCAACCAATATCCATCGGGAGGGAATGCCCCATGAAGATCCTCGTGCCCGTGAAGCGGGTGGTTGATTACAACGTCAAGATCCGCGTGAAGCCGGACGGCTCGGGCGTCGATCTAGCGAACGTCAAGATGAGCATGAACCCCTTCGACGAAATCGCCTGCGAAGAGGCGATCCGCATCCGCGAAAAGGGTGGAGCCACCGAGATCATTGTGGTTTCCGTCGGCCCACAGGGCGCGGCTGAAACGATCCGTACCGGCCTCGCAATGGGCGCAGACCGAGGTATCCATGTAAAAACTGATGCCACCGTCGAACCCCTGGGCGTCGCCAAGATCCTGAAGAAGGTGATCGAGCAAGAGTCGCCCGGCCTCGTCATCATGGGCAAGCAGGCCATCGACGACGACATGAACGCCACGGGCCAGATGCTTGCCGCCCTGATGGGCTGGCCGCAGGGCACCTTCGCCTTCAAGCTGGAAGTTGCAGGCGACAAGGTGACCGTCACCCGCGAAGTTGACGGCGGCCTGCAGACGGTATCGCTGAAAACACCTGCCATCGTGACAACAGACCTGCGCCTCAATGAGCCGCGCTATGCCTCCTTGCCCAACATCATGAAGGCGAAGAAGAAGCCTATTGATGAACACACACCTGAATCGCTCGGCGTGGACATCGCGCCGCGCCTTGCTGTGCTGAAGACGGTGGAACCCGGCGGCCGCAAGGCCGGTGTCAAGGTGGGATCGCCCGCCGAACTCGTGAGCAAGCTCAAGGAAGCAGGAGTGATCTGACATGGCTGTTCTTCTGATTGCCGAACACAACAACGCATCCCTCAACGGCGTGACCCACAAGGCCATGACCGCCGCTGCCGCAATAGGCGGCCCGGTGCATGTGCTGGTCGCGGGTAAAGGCTGCGCGTCCGTCGCCGCTGCTGCCGCGAAGCTTGCTGGGGTAGAAAAAGTGCTGGTCGCCGATGATGCGGCCTACGAGCATCTGCTGGCCGAGCCGACAGCAGCACTGATCGCAGGCCTCGCGGGCAACTACGCCGCTATCGTCGCGCCCTCCACCGCCGCCACGAAGAACGTGATGCCGCGCCTCGCCGCCCTCATCGACGTCCAGCAGATCTCGGATATCACCAAGGTGATCTCAGCCGACACGTTCGAGCGTCCGATCTACGCGGGCAACGCAATGCAGAC
>CAXTUM010000511.1:0-2874 GCA_964247205.1 uncultured Beijerinckiaceae bacterium | reverse complement strand
CTGACGCAATCAGCAGCGTCTTGCCGACCTTGACGGCTTCCGGCAGCGCATCATGGGTATGCGCGGTCAGGATAACGTCGATGCCCTTGACGCGGCCCGCCATCTTGCGGTCGATATCGAAGCCGTTGTGCGAGAGCAGCACGACGCAATCCGCCCCGCCATTGGCGCGCACGCCGTCGACCTGTTTCTGCAATTCGTCCTCGCGCAGGCCGAATTGCCATTTCGGGAACATCCAGCGCGGGTTGGAGATGGCTGTATAGGGATAGGCCTGCCCGATGACGGCAATCTTCGCACCGCCTTTCTCGAAGACCTTCACCGGATCAAAGATGATATCCTCGAATTCCGTGTCGCGCATGTTCTGGGCGAGAAAGGGAAAGGCGAGCTTCCCGGTGATCTCCTTGACCCGTTCGGCCCCCAGGGTGAATTCCCAATGGCCGGTCATGGCATCGGGCTTCAGAAGGTTCATGGCGTCCACGACATCCGCTGACTTGGTCTGCAGCGATGTCCAGGAATTGGTCCAGGTGTCGCCGCCGTCGAGCAACAACACGCGCTCGCCCCGTTCGGCGCGGATCGCCTTGATCACGGTGGCGACGCGGTCAAAGCCGCCCATGCGACCGTAGGTTTTCGCCAGACCCGCAAAATCCTGATCGGTCAGCGCATAGGCCATGGGCGATCCAGCCGGAATGCCGTAGGCCTTCAGGAAGGCCTCGCCCGAGACATGCGGCGCCAGCCCCTTCGATTCGCCGACGCCCAGATTGATCGACGGCTCGCGGTAGTGCTGCGGCATAAACTGGGCATGCAGGTCGGTGATGTGGACGATGGTGACCTGACCCAGTGCGTCGAACTTCAGCAGGTCATCCTGCGTCAATCGCTGTTGCGCTGCCAGCTGCCCGAGCGATCCCGCGCCGCCTCCCACGAGGGCAGCGGCAGCCATGGCGGCTTGTCCAAATTCGCGACGTGAAATCAAGGCATTCTCACATTCTGAATGTTGAATATGTCATGATACAAAAAACCCCGGACAATACCGGGGTTCCCGTATCAGGTGACAGTAAGCTTGTTCGTTGACTCATAGAGCGAGCCGTCATCGTCGGTCCAGGTGAAGTGGAATTCGCCAGACTCAGCCGCCTTGAAGAAAAAGGCCTGGTAGGGATTGGCCGACACGGACGGATACCAGTCGGCCGCAAACACAGGCTTGCCGTTGAACTTGGCCTCGAAGCTCTTGATAATCTTGCGCGGAATGGTGGCACCGGCAGCGTCCTTGCGCTGGCCCGATTCCATCTCGTGGCTGATCAGTGTCTTGATCTCGATGATCTCGTCCTTCTTGGCCGTTGCAGGCACACGGACTCGGGGGGTGGGTTTTGTGCTCATGGTTTTCCTCCTCAGCCGCCGCAGCCGCCGATGGTGACTTTTACTTCCTGGCTGGCCATGTAGACCTTGCCATCCGACATCTCGGCCACGCAGATGATGTTCTGTGTTGCCGCCAGACGGATGCGGCTTGAGGCCGAAGCCTTGCCGGCGGCAGGCGTGAACCGGAAGCTGGCGACCATGGGCAGCGGATTGCCATCGGCAAAGAAATGCACGGCTTTCACGTGATCCGCCTCGGTCATCGGGCTTTCCACATCGAAATTCAGAGGCACGACGAGGCCGTTTTCGGCAATCGCCGGAAGGTCCAGCTTGATCTTGCCATCCAGCGGCTTGCGCTCGCCCAGAAGCTTCTTCAGTTCGGCTTCGACGGTGGCAGGAGTCGCAAAGGCCAGATACGGCGCCATCGTGGCGGCGACTGCCACAATACTAGCCGCAGTCAGCACCAGACGCCGTGAAGGCAGGCCTTCCAGTCTGTCCATAATGTCTCCTCCGATGGGGATCAGGTCCGTAGCCCACCCCTATTGATATTCGAAAACATGAATGTCATCGTGAGCACTGTCAAGCGAACGCATATCAAAACACGATATGGCGTGACAGCCCGTAAAGCGGCTTCGCTGGACTTCGAGGAGGGACCACGGGTGGACAAGAGGCAGAAGCGAAAAAGCTGGATTCTATCTGTGGCGGCGGCTGCAATCGCACTTGGAACATTGGCGGCCCATGCCCAGCAGGCGACCGAGGATGTCAGCGAAAAGGAGATCGAACGCTACCGCGCCATGATCAACGATCCAATGGCCAACCCGGGCTATCTCAATGTTGATCGCGGCGAGCAGCTCTGGGCGCTGAAGCGCGGCGCGAAGAATATCAGCCTCGAAGCCTGCGATCTCGGCGAGGGGCCGGGCAAGCTGGAAGGCGCGTTTGCAAAGCTGCCGCGCCATTTCAGGGATGCCGACCGCGTGATGGATCTGGAGCAGCGGCTGCTGCATTGCATGACCACATTGCAGGAGCTCGACACCAAGGACGTGATCGCCCGCCGCTTTTCGGGTCCTGGTCGACAGTCCGACATGGAAGACCTCGTGGCCTTCATCGCCAACAAGTCGAACGGCATGAAGTTCACGATGAACCTTGAGCATGCCAAGGAAAAAGAGATGTATGCCGTGGGCGAGGCGATGTTCTACCGCCGCTCGGCCATCATGGATTTCTCCTGCGCGACCTGTCACGCTGAAGAGGGCAAGCGCATCCGTTTGCAGGGGCTGCCGAACTTCTCCAAACCAGGCAAGCCTGCGCAGGAAACCATGGGTTCCTGGCCAACCTACCGGGTCAGCCAGAGCCAGCTCCGGACGATGCAGCACCGATTGTGGGATTGCTATCGCCAGATGCGCATGCCCGCACCCGACTATGCCTCGGATGGTGTGACGGCGCTGACGGTATTCATGGTCAAACAGGCCGAGGGCGGTGAAATCACCGTGCCCTAGACCTACTACGACCTCGTCGTGGGTGACGAGGTGCTGC
>CAXTUM010000510.1:0-2875 GCA_964247205.1 uncultured Beijerinckiaceae bacterium | reverse complement strand
TGAAACAGTGGCGATGACAAAAGAAATTTGGGCTATCTTGAACCACAGGCCCAATGAGCCGCGATATGTTCGCGATTCACTGTTGGCATATTTGGAGGGTCAAGACACGCTGTCGTCGTCGCCGACCAGCGTCCAATTTTATCCAAAATATACTAACGTGAATAATGTCGATGTTGAAATTTTTCCATGTGATGCCCAAGATGGAACGGTGTTGTGCACCGTCTATGTCACCGCCGGCGCAAGGGGCGGAAGCTGGATGATGAATAGGCAAACCAGCATTCAAGAGCAGAATGGCCCGCCGGTTTCTCCATCGCTTGTCATCATTGGCAACGAAAAACACGATCCTAACCAGTTCGGACGGCAGGTAAAGCTCTCTCCCCGGACCCGCACAAGGGTAATCTACAGATTTGAGGGTATCAAACACCCCGACAGGCTTGAGACGCTAAACCTCACTGTCTGCTGCACGAGAAACATCCCATTTCAAACGCAATGACACTCCTTTGAGCCGGCTCAAGGCCGAGGCACGTGCCGGAGGCCGGGCAGGATCGCCGAGCATCTTTCGCGGCTCGACCTCGTGATCTTCGACGAGCTGGGCTATCTGCCGTTCGGGCTCACCTAGAGCAAGATGTCACGATTTGGACTCCGCTGCATGACCGTGATCTCCAGTGCAGATGATCGATCGCCTTGCACGTGCTGGCCGTCGTTTGAATATTTGCCACCAAGTGGTCCAGCCTGACTGCTCTGAGGACGGACACGCGCTTACCAATAAACCTCGGAGTACAAGAAGTCGTTTCAAAGCCAATTCACATGTGGCGCTGCAAAAATCTTGCCTGTAGACTCTGGTTGGCAAAAGACCTGTTCGCGTTTGTATCAAATCCAAAATCGGGGGTGGGCGGATTATGAAAATCTTCAAAGTCATTGTTGCAGCGACAGCTGCAAGCTTGGCAAGCCCGTCAATGGCCTGGAACGACATGGGACATATGACGGTTGCCGCAATAGCATGGAACGCCATGACACCGGAGGCGCGCACGCGTGCTTCAGATCTCTTGAAGCTCAATCCAGACTATCAGGATCTCATCGCAGACACGAATACGGAAAACCAAAATCAGATCGCCTTTGTCCGCGCTGCCACATGGCCCGACCAAATTCGCAGCAGATATGACGACGACACCTACAATCCGCCAGACAAAGTCGCGAAGCAGAATATCGGCTATGCCGACCGATGGATTCATCCGATCTGGCATTTCAAGAACATCCCGTTTTCGACCGACGGGACCCCACTTGCTCCGCCGCGCGATGTTAATGCCCAATCCCGGATCGAGCTGTTTTCAGCGACGCTCGCCGATCCTGCGGCAAGCGATGACGTAAAATCCTATGACCTTGTCTGGCTGCTGCATCTCGTCGGTGATGTTCACCAGCCCCTTCATGCTGTGGCGCGGTTCTCAGAGCAAACACCTCATGGCGATGGCGGGGGCAATGCCGTGATCGCCTGCGAGACGGTCGCGGGATGCAAAGGCAAAAATCCCGATACACTTCACCATTTCTGGGACGCTACGATCGGTAACAGTCATAGCCCGTTGGTAGCGATCAAAAAGGCAGAGGCGATGGCGCTCGCCCCTTCAGTCGCGGCGGATGTTGTTGACCCATCCGCGTGGCTGATCGAGAGTCTGGCGCTAGCGCAGTCGCGCGTCTATCAGCCGCCTATTGCTGGTGGAAAGGGGCCGTACCGAATTGCGGCCAACTACAAGCGTTTGGCGGGTGGGCCAGCAGAGCAACGGGTGGCGTTGGCCGGAGCGCGGTTGGCAAGACTGCTTAACGCCAGACTGCAGTAATGGCCGTCGAAATGGCTAGTTTGTACTGTCCTAGAAACATCTCCGGTCGCTAACATTCCTACCGTTCGCGACCATTATAGAGCCGCCCGGGGCCTGCCCTCTGTTGAGATGGCGACAGATTCGCGCCCGATCTCGGCCGATTGTTGCTGCTCAAGTGATCCCCATAGCAGCCATTCATGAGGGTGATTACTGAAAATATTCATATCCGCGCAGCTTTATCGCAGTTGCACTTGCATGGACTGAAGGGTTGACGAAGATGTTGGGAACATGACTGAGTTCACCATATTCCCGCCGTCACGCGACGACCCGCCACCTTTCGCTGGGGCCGCACTGCAACAGGATGGCTGGAACGATTACAGCTTCAGAACCCAATACCATCTCTATGTGGCCATGCCCGAGTTCACCGGTCGGATCGGCACTGTCAAGGTTCTGCGCCGCGGTCAGACCGATAAGGACGGCGCCCTACTTCCCGTTGGTGCGCTGCAGCCGCTGGGACTCGACTTCGTCTCGCTTGGCCAGGATCTCGATTATTACGAACGTCTCGCCGGCCTCCCCGAAGCTCTACGGCGCGAGATCCTGACCGCACTGCGCGACGCGCTGGAATTTCCCGACCACGCAGCGACCTTTTTCGAGGAGGAGGGATGGCGCGTCTCGGTCCTGCGGTACGTAGAATGGGACAGTTTTCGCCGCGATGCCAGCGTCTTGCTTGAGCGCGATTATGACCGCGTCGCCCGGCTAGGCCTTGGGCTTTCCTTCCAGGTCACAGGATGGGCGGACCCGCTTGCCCTCAAGTTCGAAGCGCCCGGCGAGCATGTCCTATGGGGTGCCCCTGAAGGCATGCTTCCCGACCGCATCGCAGTGCTCATCGGCCGAAACGGCTCGGGCAAAAGTACTCTGCTTGCGCGCCTGGCGCGTGTCCTGCACGCATCGCAGGGCGAGCGCGCCGGCGCGGCTCTGCGTGCGCTCGGCGCGATCGATCCGCCCGGTATCGGCTTCACACGGATCGTGAATGTTGCCTATAGCGCGTTCGACGCCTTCCAACT
>CAXTUM010000509.1:0-2876 GCA_964247205.1 uncultured Beijerinckiaceae bacterium | reverse complement strand
CAGGTCCTGTCCGCGCCGACGGAGCGTATTGGCTACATGTTCATCAATGCGCTGGCAGGCCCGACGCAGGATGTTCGCGTGCGGCGCGCCATCGCGCATGCCATAGACCGCAAGACGCTGATTGAGGCGCTTCTGCAGGGATATGGCAAGGAAGTTGATATCGTGTTGACGCCAGCCAACTTCGGTTATGTCGAGGGGATCGGCGGCAGCGGGTATGACCCGGCAAAGGCTAAAGCTCTATTGAAGGACGCCAACGCCGTCAATGCACCGCTGACCTTCCTGACGTCACCGGCCTATGACCGCCGGCTGGTGGAGGCCTTGCAACAGATGCTTCAGGAGGTGGGGTTCAAGGTCGATATCCAGACGATGGACCAGCCGACATTCCTGCGGCGGCGGCAGGGACGGCCGGACGAGGCGGGCTCCATCTCGCTCGGCCGCTGGAGCTGTGCCTGTCAGGACGCTGACGGGGTCATCTTCCCGCTGTTCCGCAGCGGCTCCATCTGGGCGAAATACGCGAACCCCGATTTTGACCGGGAAGTTGACGCTGCCCGGTCCACACTCGACGAAGGCAAGCGCCTTATGTATTACCGCCGCGCCTTCGAGATCCTTCGCGACGAGGTGCCGGGCCTGGGCCTCTACCAGGACGTTGCGATCTACGGCGCGCGGCGGGAAATCCGCTGGCAGCCGACTGCGAACGAGGCGTTCTTCCTGTTCGAGATGCGGTGGCAACCCTGACCGGCTGAGAGCTCGCGCCCATGCCGCGCTTTCTCGTCAGCCGCCTGCTGCAGGCGGCCTTCACCACCTTCGGCGTGATGACGATCGTCTTCTTCGTCATGCGTCTTTCGGGTGATCCCGTGCTTCTGCTCGTGCCCGAGGGCGCAACGCGAGAGCATATCGAGGCTCTCAGGCGCGAACTCGGCTTCGACCAGCCGATCTGGCGCCAGTACCTGACATTCCTGACAGGACTTCTGCATTTCGAGCTTGGCATCTCAGTGGTGCAGCGCATCCCCGCCTGGGACATTCTTGCGAGCCGTATCCCCTATACGCTGGCATTGGCGGGTGCGGCGCTTGCGGTTGCTGCCGGTGTTGGTCTGCCTGCGGGCATCGCAATGGCGGTGTGGCGCGGACGCTGGTTCGAGCGGCCGATCGCGGCGCTCGTCGTAACAGGCCAGAGCATGCCGACGTTCCTGACCGGCATCCTGATGATCATGCTGTTTGCCGTGACCTTGCGCTGGCTACCGTCCTCGGGGGTAGACGGTCCGGCCTCCGTCATCATGCCGGCGATCGCGCTGGGCATGCTGTCGATGTCGACATTCGCGAGGATGGCCCGCATTGCTGTGGTGGATGAACTGGGGAAGGACTACGTTCGTGCGGGTCTTGCGCGCGGCCTGTCACTCGGCAAGGTTGTCACAAGGCATGTACTGCGCAATGCCGCTATCCCTGTTGTGACAATTATGGCGCTGGAAATCGGAAATCTTCTGGCCGGCGCCATCATTGTCGAGACGGTTTTCGCCTGGCCTGGAATTGGCCAGCTCGCGATCCAGGCCATTCAGTCGCGTGACTTTCTGGTGGTTCAGGCCATCGTGCTTTTCGTCTCGCTGGTTTATGTGGCCGTCAATCTGGCGGCCGACCTGCTTTACGCCGGTATTGATCCTCGCATCAGGCTGGGTGGCTCATGACTGCTGTCCAGGAGATGCGGGCGCGGCTGAAGCGAACGCCGGTTTCGATTATCGTGATGGGGGGTATCCTGACAGCTTTTGTGATCGTGGCGCTATCGGCCCCGCTTCTGGCACCTTATGACCCTGCCCGCCAGAGTCTGATCATGCGGCTGCGCCCGCCCGGCTATCCGGGCACCCAGGGCGGGCTCTTCGTACTCGGGACCGACGATCTCGGGCGTGACCTGCTCTCCCGCGTTATCCACGGTGCGCGGGCCTCAATGTTTGTGGCTGTTGCTTCCGTGACTGTTTCGCTGGTGATCGGCGGAGCGCTCGGAATGCTCGCGGGCTGGCGCCGGGGCTGGGTCGAGATGGTCATCATGCGTTTTGTCGACGTGATGCTGTCGATCCCCGCCATCCTGCTCGCCGTCCTCGCGGTTGCCGTGGTGGGGCCGGGCTTCCAGACGCTGATCCTCGTTCTCGGACTTACACGCTGGCCACGCTATGCGCGTGTCGCCTACGCGCAGACGCTGCAAGTGGCGACGCTGCCGTATATCCGGGCGGCGGAACTTGCCGGGGCCGGTGCGCCACGCCTTCTCTTTCGGCATGTGCTGCCGAACATCGCCGGCCCTCTCGTGGTGGTCTCGACGGCGGAGTTTGGCCTGATGATCCTGTTTGAAGCCGGGCTTTCGTTCCTGGGGCTCGGCATCCAACCGCCTGCCCCAAGCTGGGGCAACATCCTGAGCGCGGGACGGCAATATATCGAAAGAGCCTGGTGGCTGACGGTCTTTCCGGGCGGATGCCTGTTTCTGCTGGTGCTGTCCGTCAATGTGCTGGGCGACTGGCTGCGCGACCGGATCGATCCACGTTCAAGAATAAGGGGGTAAGGCGGCAATGGAATTCAGGGACAAGGTGGTGGTTGTTACGGGTGCGGCCGGCGTGTTCGGGCGCTGGATTACGGAGGCGTTCTGGCGCGAGGGCGCGCGCGTTGTGCTCGCCGATGCGCGGCGGGAAGCAGCGGAAGCCGTCGTCGCCGAGAACGGCATTTCGCCGGAGCGGGCATTCGTGCATCAGACCGAGCTCCTGAGCGAGGAGTCGATCCTCGATCTCGTTGCCGCAGTGACGGCCCGCTGGGGTGCTCCGGATGTGGTCGTCAACAACGCCGGTGTCTATCCCGCCGGCGGCCTGCTGCAGATCGATACTGCGGAATGGGACAGGATC
>CAXTUM010000508.1:1363-2877 GCA_964247205.1 uncultured Beijerinckiaceae bacterium | reverse complement strand
CCTCTCCCGCTCGCGGGAGAGGGTGGCGAGGCGAAGCCGAGACGGGTGAGGGCAGTAATATCACGCCCTCATCCGCCCTACGGCTTCGCCTCGGGCACCTTCTCCCGCGAGCGGGAGAAGGGACAGATCGCCCCTACTCCTTCTTCCCCAGCGGATTGCTGAGAATCTCGCCCGCCACATCCTGCAGCTTCGGCTCCTCAGCCGCCAGAAACGGCAATGGCCGGCACGCCGCCACTGCGGCAAGCCCGACGCGGGCCGTCAGCAGCCCGTTCAGCACACCTTCGCCCAACTTGGCCGACAGCCTTGCGGCCAGTCCATGGCCCACAAGCTGCGACAGCACGCTGTCGGAGATCGCCACGCCGCCGGTGATCGCGAGATGCCCGAGAATGCGGCGGCCCAGACGCAGGAAACCCAGCGTTCCTGGCCTTGCACCATAGATATCGGCAATACGCCGCGTCAGCATCACGGATTGCGCCGCGACGAACATGATATCCACGATGGCGCGCGGTGAAATCGCCGTGACAACCGAGACACGCTTGGCAGCACTCGCGATCACCTGCTTCGCCATCTCATCCCGCGGCAGCATGAGCGTACGGTCTGCAAGCGTCAGCAGGCCGCGCCCGTCGATGATCTCGCCCAGATAGCCCTCCATCGCGCTGCGCTGCTGCGCCGTCGCGGGGTCTTTGGATTGATAGGCCAGAAGGCGGCGCACCACGGCCTTCGCCCCGTCGCCGTTGTCCGTGAGGACCGCTGCTTCCGCAGCCTCGCGCATCTCAGAGGCAGCTGTCAGCGTTCGCAAACCTCTGGCTTCGCGGATGATCAGGGCAACCAGCGCAATCACTGCCACCGCCAGCATAGCGACGCCCGCCCAGCCGACGTAGACATTGGTGCGGTAGAGCTCGTCGATCAATCGCCAGAACCAGAGGCCAAGCGCCATCGTGAGCAGACCGGTCAGCGCTGACCAGAACAGCCGCGTCCAGATGGAAAAGCGGCTCTCTTTCGGCTTGAGCAGGCTGTCTTCCGCGCGACTGATTTCGGCCTCAGCCGCAAAGGGATCGGGCTGCTCCGCGATGACAATCGCTTTGGCTGGCTTGCGCGTTTCCGTCTCCCGGGCCGGCGGTGTCTCAGGCTCCAGCCGAAACACGCGTGGCTTTGATGTCTCGCTCATGCGCTCACCTCAGCCTGTCGCCCAGCAGGAATTCCAACGCGCGGTCAAGGCGGATGTGCGGCAATGGCTTCAGCCTGCCATCGGCGTGGCGCTCCGGCACGGGCGGGCGGAAGCGCAGGAACTTTAGATCGAGCGGCTTGCTACCTGCATCCAGCACCAGCGTCGCATCCTCCGGCAGATCACCCGGAAACACCGCCGCCTCGGCCACGCCATCGAATGTCTCATCGCCCAGCCGCTCGCCTTTCAGAGGAACACCCGCGATGCAAGGCACGGTGCGACGGCCCTCCTTCGCCACAACCTCCCGCGTGGCCCGCACAGCTGCAATCGCCGCAACATCGGTGCTGGC
>CAXTUM010000508.1:0-1263 GCA_964247205.1 uncultured Beijerinckiaceae bacterium | reverse complement strand
CGGAAGAACGGTCGCACAATGTGGGTGCGATAGGCATCATAGCGCCGCGCCATCATGGCCTGCAGCGACTGGCTGTCCGGCACGTCCGCCAGTTTGTCCAGCGGCGCGAAGGTGAGCGCGGGCGAACCCTCCAGATCACCCGGCATCAGGAACCGCCCCGGCGGCAGCGACGACAGCGACACGCGCTCGTCACGGCAGGACTGCAAAAAGGCCGTGAAACTTTCCGCTAGCTTGCGCGCGGTCATCTCCTCGGCAGCTGTTTCCGGTCCTGTTGCATCCACGAGATCAAGGAAACACTGCGCCAGCGGCAAACGCGGGTTTTGCCGGGCGAGCGCCAGCGTCTCGCGCGACCATTCAGCATAGGTCTTGTCGAGTAGCGGCAGGTCCAGAAGCCATTCGCCGGGATAATCCACGATATCGATGGCGAGCGTCGAGACACCGCCGCCCCAGCCCGCCTTGCTCTCGTATTCCACCACAAGGCGCAGTTCGGAGATGCGGCGTGTGGATTCAGGCCAGTGCCGGTCAGCACCGGTCAGCGCGGCCAGATGATCCTCATAGGGAAAGCGCGGCACGGCATCATCGGGCTGCGGCGCAAGGCTGACCTTGCGGATGCGCCCCTCCCCCATCGCGGCAAACAGCGGCAGCTTGCCGCCAGCAATCAATGCATGCACCAGCGCCGTGATGAACACGGTCTTGCCCGAGCGCGATAGGCCGGTGACGCCGAGACGCACGGTCGGGTTCACCAGCCCGCCCGCAAAGCCCGCAAAGCTCTTCAGCGCGAGCGCGAGATCATCGGCGAAGCTCAAAATTTATACCGGGATATCATTGGCCAGTCCCTTCAGCTTCTCTTCCAGCAGCGCCATGGCGCGCGCAATCAACGCACCGTCCATCACCCTGTGGTCGAAACCCACGGTGATATCCACCGTGCCGTCCGCCGCGAACGGCCCATAGCCGAGAAAGGTGGTGACGGGCGAAACCGGGTGCAAGATGGACGCTCCCAGATGCCCTACGACGGAAACACCGAAGGTACCGACATAATGCTGCCGGTGGCGCGGCATGTTGAAGGCATACCACCAGATCACACGGCGCAGGGGCAGCGGCAGGCGTGACACCAGCAGGATCAGCCGGTTGCGGCTGATCTCGGCGATAGGTTTGTTCAAAGCCGTGTCAATGTCTGCGGCGATATCCTGCAAACTGCGCTCCGCCGGGGACTTGATCCGCGCCGGAAACAGCACCTTCTCGCCATCAATCGTGCGCTCCACC
>CAXTUM010000507.1:0-2882 GCA_964247205.1 uncultured Beijerinckiaceae bacterium | reverse complement strand
GCCGATGGCACGCTGGGCAGGCCCGGCATGGTCATGATCTCGCCGCAGATCGCCACCACGAACCCTGCGCCCGCCGAAAGCCGCACCTCGCGCACCGTTACAACGTGATCGACCGGCGCGCCGCGCAGATCGGGGTTGGTGGTGAAGGAATATTGCGTCTTGGCCATGCACACCGGCAGATCGCCGTAGCCCAGCTTTTCGAAAGCGGCGAGCTGCTCCAGCACACCCGGTCCGGGCTCGACGCGGGCGGCGCGGTAGATGCGTTTGGCCACCGTCTCGATCTTGTCGATGAGCTTGCCCTCGTCCCTGTAGAGCGGCTTGAAGCGCGCGGTCTTGCCATCCGCCAGCTTCACCACGGCGTCGGCCAGCGCGACCGCGCCCTTGCCGCCTTCCGCCCAGTGGCGGCAGACATGGGCCTCGACGCCGAGCTTCTTCACGCCGGTCTGCACGGCTTTCACTTCGGCTGCCGTATCCCCGGTGAAATGGTTGATCGCCACCACGACCGGCACGCCGAAGCCCTGCACATTCTCGATATGGCGCTGGAGATTGGCGAGGCCCTTCTTCACCGCCGCGACATTCTCCGCCCCAAGATCAGCCTTGGCCACGCCGCCGTTCATCTTCAGCGCGCGGATCGTGGCGACCACGACCGCAGCGGCAGGTTTCAGGCCTGCTTTGCGGCATTTGATGTTGAAGAACTTTTCGGCGCCAAGGTCTGCGCCAAACCCTGCTTCGGTCACGACATAATCGCCCAGTTTCAGCGCGGCTCTGGTCGCGATCACCGAGTTGCAGCCGTGAGCGATGTTGGCGAAGGGCCCGCCATGCACGAGGGCCGGGTTGTGCTCGATGGTCTGCACGAGATTGGGCAGGATGGCATGCTGCAACAGCACCGCCATCGCGCCATCCGCCTTGAGATCGCGGGCGAAGACGGGCGTCTTGTCGCGCCGGTAAGCCACGATGATGCCGCCGAGGCGCTTTTCGAGATCAGCCGCGTCCTCCGCAAGGCAGAGGATCGCCATCACTTCGGAGGCCACGGTGATGTCGAAGCCGCCTTCGCGCGGATAACCGTTGGAAACCCCGCCGAGGCTCACCGTGATCTGGCGCAAGGCCCGGTCGTTCATGTCCATCACACGCCGCCACGTCACGCGGCGGCTGTCGATGGCGAGCGCATTGCCCCAGTAGATGTGGTTGTCGATGAGGGCGGCCAGCAGGTTATGCGCCGAGGTGATGGCGTGGAAGTCGCCGGTGAAATGCAGGTTGATGTCCTCCATAGGCACGATCTGCGCATGACCGCCGCCCGCCGCTCCGCCTTTCACGCCAAAACAGGGCCCTAGCGAGGGTTCGCGCAGGCAGATCACGGCCTTTTTGCCGATATGGTTCAGCGCATCGCCAAGGCCGACCGTTGTGGTGGTCTTGCCCTCGCCCGCGGGTGTCGGGTTGATGGCGGTAACGAGGATCAGCTTGCCGTCGCGGCGGGATTTCAGGGATTTGAGGAAACCGGCATCGATCTTGGCCTTGTCGTGTCCGTAGGGAATGAGATTCTCCGCCGGAATGCCGAGTTTCGCGCCGATGGCCATGATCGGCAGCTTCGTCGCGGCGCGGGCGATCTCGATATCTGTGGCCAAGGCATCAACTCCCAACATCATCCGTGAGATAGGGCAATCGCCCGTGAAGGGGGAGAGCGAAAGCCGGTCTATTTTGCCGCCTTGCCAGCCATCCACAGAGGATTATTCTTTGTGCGATGCAAAACCGCGAGGCCGATCCCGTTGCGTGACCACATCCGTTTCATTTTCCGGGGCAAGCCGGTTGAGCTGAAGGGCTTTGCGCCGACGCGCTCGCTGCTTGACTGGTTGCGTGAGGACCAGCGCGCGACAGGCACCAAGGAGGGCTGCAACGAGGGCGATTGCGGGGCCTGCACGGTGGTTCTGGCGCGGCTGGAGGCTGGCCGTCTGGTGCATCGCCCTGTCAACGCCTGCATCACCTTCCTGGGCATGGCGGATGGCGCGGAGGTGCTGACCGTCGAGGATCTGGCCAAGGGCGAGAGGCTGCATCCGGTGCAGCAGGCGATGGTGGATCACCATGGTTCGCAATGCGGGTTCTGCACGCCGGGAATCGTGATGTCGCTGTTCGCCATGTCGAAGGACGAGGGTCCGGTGACACGGGAGCGCATCAATGACCAGCTTGCCGGAAATCTCTGCCGCTGCACGGGATATCGGCCGATTGTTGATGCGGCGCTGGCAGCGCTTGGGTCACATGTGCCTGACGCTGCGTTCAACGATCCCGACCGGACCGAGGTGCTGGCTCAATTGATGTCGGATGGCGGTGCGATGGTGCGCTCTGACGACGCCTTCTTTGCGGCACCGCGCTCTTTCGAGACAATGATAGCGCTCTATGCCGAGCATCCTGATGCCACGATTGTCGCAGGCGCGACCGACGTCGGCCTGTGGATCACAAAGCAGTTCCGACCGGTGATGAAGATCATTTTCCTCGGCAATGTCGAGAATTTCGGTGAGATCATTGATGCAGGCGATCACCTCATCATCGGCGCAGGGGCCACGCACGAGGCGGCGCTGCCGCATCTGGCCGCGATCTCACCCGATCTTGGCGAACTGGGCCGCCGCTTCGGATCGAAACAGGTCAGGGCGCAGGGCACAGTCGGCGGCAACATCGCCAACGGTTCACCCATTGGTGACTGGGCTCCGGCGTTCATTGCGCTGGGAGCGGATGTCAGCTTGGCGGGCTTCATCCCTCCCCCTTGCGGGGAGGGTGGCCCGGAGCAAAGCGCAGGGACGGGAGGGGGTCGCGCTGCGCTAACCGGACAGGGCGGCGCGACCCCCTCCCGGCCTGGCTCCGCCAGTCCACCCTCCCCGCAAGGGGGAGGGATG
>CAXTUM010000506.1:0-2895 GCA_964247205.1 uncultured Beijerinckiaceae bacterium | reverse complement strand
CACATTGCCTGCGAGGATACCTCCCATCAGGCGATCACGAACATGGTCAGGGGCAAGCGGAAATTCGAGGTGATCGAGGAGGAATGCGTGGGCTGCAACCTTTGCGCCGTGGTCTGCCCGGTGGAGGATTGCATCACCATGGCGCCGCTGAAGGACGGGCAGATGGACAAGCGCACTGGCATCAAGGTGGGCGGTCACAGGACGTGGATGGAGCATCCAAACAACCCGATGGCGAAAGCGCCGCGGCGAGCGAAGTATGAGCGGGTGTGAGGATTGCCGCTTCGCTTCTCCCTTGGGAGAAGCTGTCCGCCACTTGGCGGACTGATGAGGGTGAATCCCTGAATTCCGGGATTTGCCCTCATCCAGTCGCCAATGGGCGACCACCTTCTCCCACAGGAGAAGGAGAAGAAGAACGCTCACCCCGGGCACAAAGCTGACAGCAAACTCTGCCGTGTCTCCGCAAAAAACCGCTCATCCGCCAGCGTCTTGCCCGTCAGCGTCTGCACCTGCGCGGCGAAATCGGCGTAATGCTGCGTACTCGCCCAGATCATGAACAGGGCGTGATGCGCACCGCGTCGTGGCAAATGGCCTTCATCCATCCAGCGGCTCAGCAGCATCACCTTCTCGTCCACGAGCGCCTTGAGATCGCTCGCCAGAATCTGGTTGAGGATCGGCGCGCCGCGCATGACTTCCATGGCGAACAGGCGGGAGGCCTCGGGGTAATCGCGGGCGTGTTCCAGCTTGCGCGTGATATAAGCCGCCACTGCCGATCGGGGGTCATCACCGGCCTGCATCAGCTTCAGCGGCTCCAGCCACATATCGAGCGTGCGGCGCAGCACGGCGAGATAAAGGTCCGCCTTGGTGCGAAAATAATACAGCAGGTTGGGCTTCGAGAGATCGGCCATTTCCGCGATGGCGTCGATTCGCGCCCCTGCGAAGCCGTCAACTGCAAAAACGGTGAGCGCCGCATCCAGAATACGCTCGACATTGGCCTCGCCGCCGCGCGTCTTGCCATAGGCAGGCGTGCTGGCCATCGCGACTGGTCCGGGCAGGGCCCTCATCATGCTGATCTTCTCCGGCTCTTGTTTTTTCTTCGCGCCGCGCAAGATTGGTATTGCACGAATTCTGACCAGATGGTCAACTTCTGAAATGGACAGCCGACAGGTGACAGAGAACACGGACTGCGTGATCGACATTCGCGATCTGTCGCTGACATTCCGGACGAATGACGGCCCGGTCTATGCGCTGGCTAAGGCCAGCCTGCGGGTGCGCAAGGGCGAGTTCATCTCCTTCATCGGGCCATCGGGATGCGGCAAGACATCGCTGCTGCGCGTCATCGCCGATCTGGAGAAGCCCACGGAAGGATCGATCACCGTGAATGGCTTCTCGCCGGAAGAGGCGCGGCTGAAGCGGCAATACGGCTATGTCTTCCAGGCGCCCGCGCTGTATCCATGGCGCACTGTGGACCAGAACGTGACGCTGCCGCTGGAAGTGTTCGGCCTCTCGAAGGAGGAGCGCGCCGCGCGCGCGGCCAAGTATCTCGCCATGGTGAAGCTGACGGGGTTCGAGACAAAATATCCGTGGCAGCTCTCGGGCGGCATGCAGCAGCGGGTGTCCATCGCGCGGGCGCTGTCGTTTGATCCGGAGCTGCTGCTGATGGACGAGCCTTTCGGCGCGCTCGACGAGATCGTGCGCGACCGGCTGAACGAGCAGTTGCTGCAGCTCTGGCGCGAGACGCGGAAGACCGTGATCTTCGTGACGCATTCGATTCCCGAAGCCGTGTTCCTGTCGACGCGCATCGTTGTGATGTCGCCGCGGCCGGGGCGGATCATTGATGTGATCGAGTGCGATCTGGGAATGGAGAGACCGCTGGAGATCAGAGAGACGGCTGCGTTTCTAAAGATCGCGCATCGGGTTCGGGAGGGATTGCGAGCGGGGCACAGTTATGAGGATTGAGGGGAGAAGGCAGGGGAGTTGCTCCCCATGACCACAGCAAGCCTTTCCCGCCCCGCAGGCTCATTCCTGCCCGTCACCCTCATCACCGCCATCATCCTCGGCGTCTGGTATCTCGCCTGCCTGCCGATGAACGCCGATCTCCCGCAGATGGCGAATGTAGCGGGCCTGTCCAACCGCTATGCGGTCGCATGGGGCCTCGAACGCCCGGTGCTGCCTGCGCCGCATCAGGTGATCGTGGAGCTCTACAATTCGACGATTGGCACAAACCTGACGCGCGAGACGGCGGACGGCACTGTGCTCAATCCGCGCAACCTGCTGTCCCATGCCTGGATCACGCTGTCCGCGACGCTGCTGGGCTTTCTGATGGGAGCGTTGCTCGGAATCGGGCTGGCCGTCGCCATCATCCACAGCCTTGTGCTGCAGAAAAGCCTGATGCCCTGGATTATCGCGTCACAGACCATTCCCATCCTCGCCATCGCGCCGATCATCATCGTGGCGCTGGGCTCGGTGGGGCTCACTGGCTTGATCCCCAAGGCGATCATCTCGATGTATCTGTGTTTCTTTCCCATCGCCATCGGCATGGTGAAAGGCTTCACCTCGCCCGACCAGATGCAGCTTGATCTGATGCGCACCTACAATGCGTCCGCGCCGCAGACCCTCTGGAAACTGCGCTGGCCCTCGGCCGTGCCGTATCTCTTCGCCGGGCTGAAAGTGGCGATCTCGATCAGTCTTGTCGGCGCTATCGTCGGCGAATTGCCGACCGGCGCGCAGGCCGGCATCGGCGCGCGTCTGCTGTCGGGCAGCTATTACGGGCAGACCATCCAGATCTGGTCCGCACTGGTGCTGGCGGCGCTGATGGCGGCGGCGCTGATCGCGGCGGTGGCGCTGGCGGAGCGGGGGACACTCAGGGCGATGGGGGTGCGGGGATGAGCGACGCCC
>CAXTUM010000505.1:0-2896 GCA_964247205.1 uncultured Beijerinckiaceae bacterium | reverse complement strand
TGGCTGATTTCATCCTCGGACACCAGCGGCGCCAGCAATGCGGTCGAAGGTTCATTCAGCCAGTAGCGTTTCAGCAGATGCAGCTTTACCTCGCCAAAGCTCTCGCCATCGGCGGTCAATCCGGCGAGGTTCTGCCGCTTTTGCGAGAAACGTCCTCCCGCGAAGATACAGGTGACAGCATGCATCACCGACCCGTTGGCCGCCTCGCTCCGATAGATGATACGGACGCTGTTCTCGTCCCGCCCGGCGACCACAGAACGAACGGTAATTTTAGCGCCCTCGGCATGCAGCGCGGGCAGGACACTGCGGCAAAGCCGGGCCTGATCGGAATCGATGAGGGAGCAGGCCGCGAGGAATATCGACGTTGCGGTCAGAACCGCCAATCGGGCTATCCACCGCATTGCAGGCAAAAGCTCACGCAGGCAATCCATTGGCCGCCAGAATCGCCGCATGGAATTCCGGATCGATGTTCCCTCCGGAGCAGACAACGCCGACGGTCTTTCCCGTGAGATCAAGCTTGCCCGACAGCGCCGCCGCCAGCGCCACAGCGCCGCCCGGCTCCACCGTGATCTTCAGGACACGCGCGGCATAGGCCACGGCCTCCGCTGCTTCCCGGTCGCTGACGGCGATGCCACCAGCGAGTCTGGCCATGTTGATGGGAAAAGTCAGCACCCCCGGCATCGGTGTAACGATGGCATCGCAGATCGACATGGGGCTGGGTGCATTGCTGACCCGTTCCCCGCTTTCAAGCGAGCGCCTGGTATCGTCGAAATTCTCGGGCTCGACGGCATAGAGCTTCGTCGATGGGCTGAGATGGCTGAAAGAGGTCGCCACACCCGCCATCAGCCCGCCGCCGCCGCAGCAGCAGAACACGATATCCAGAGTCAGGCCCAGATCCTGCGCCTGACGCACCATCTCGATGCCGATGGTGCCCTGTCCTGCCATGATGTTGGCGTCGTCATAAGGCGGTACGAGGATCGCGCCGGTTTCATCGGAAATCCGCTGGCCGATGGCTTCCCGGCTTTCGCCGAACCGGTCGTAGAGGATGACCTCGGCCCCGTAACCCCTTGTATTTTCTATCTTCAGCCGGGGTGAATCCGTCGGCATGATGATCGTCGCCTTGATGCCGAAGGTCTGGGCGGCATAGGCCACGCCCTGCGCGTGATTGCCGGACGAGAACGCAACCACGCCGCGCTTGCGCTCATCCGGTGTGAATTGCGAGATGCGGTTATACGCCCCGCGGAACTTGAACGAGCCCGTGCGCTGCAAAGGCTCCGCCTTCACGAACACCCGTCCGCCCGTGCGGTCATCCAGATCCGGCGACGACAGCAGCGGCGTCACGACGGCCTTGCCCTTGAGACGCGCGGCAGCGGCTTCAACATCGGCAAAAGCGATGGCGAAAGGTTGGCTCGTGGTGACAGCAACGGACATAGTGGTGACTCCGGTAGCATTTTCCTTCCTGCACCATCCGCCTCCCTGATCAGGCCGTCAACCAAAGGGGTGTGGTGCGCGCCATCACCCAAAACGATGGATCAACGCCTTCTGGCCCCCACCAACTCCAGCGCAGCAGCCAGCACCTGATCGCGGTCCAGAAGCGAGGTGTCAAAAAGCACGGCATCGTCAGCGCGGATCATGTTGGGTGCATCGCGGGAATCGCGCGCCTGCAGATCAGACAGCAATTGCGCCTCGCTCAAAGAAGAATCCTTCACGGAAAGCTCAAGATAGCGCCGCCGCGCCCGCACTTCCGGCGCCGCAGTCACCCAGATCTTGAGATCGGCATCCGGCGCGATCACCGTGCCGATATCGCGGCCGTCCAGCACCGCTCCGCCCTCCTGATGGGCGAAATCAACCTGAAACTCTTTCAGTGCAGCACGCACAGCAGGGATAACCGCCACGGATGACGCCGCCTTGCCCGCCTCGCCCGTGCGCAGCCGCTCATCCACCAGCCAGCTCAGCGAAAGCTGCGAGGCCACATCGGTCGCTGCGTCCTTGTCATCCAGCGCATGGCCGCGATCCAGCATCTGCTGACCGACAGCGCGGTAAAGCAGGCCTGTATCAAGATGCGGCAGCCCCAGATGCTGCGCGATGCGCCGGGCGAGCGTTCCCTTGCCGGAGGCAGCCGGCCCGTCGATGGCAATGATCATGAAGTAACGCTTTCCCTGACGTATGGTGAGGCCGGATTGCCGATTATCACGACATTCCGCGCAAGCAAGCCTGCCCTGCCCGGATATCCCGTTTTGGCGGTTGACAGGGTGGAGTCGCCGGACTAGGCGACTGATCTTTCAAAGATGCAATCTGAACATCCCGGAGAGCCCCTTGGCCAAACCTGAACTTGGAACAAAGCGCATTTGCCCGACCACGGGCCGCAAGTTCTACGATCTCAACCGCGATCCTGTCGTTTCGCCCTATTCCGGTGAATCGTGGCCGCGCGCGTCCTTTGAACCCCTGCTGAAAGGCAGCGCCGCCCCGGCCAATGACGACGACGAGGACGATAACGCAGCTGATCCCGCATCAGCCACGGCGGAATTCGTGCCGCTTGAGGACGCCGAGACACCGGATGCCAAGGACGTGGTGGCCGATGACATCGAGATCGATGACGAAGTCGTGGCCGGTGACGACGATGATACCTTCCTCGAACAGGAAGAAGAAGGCGACGACGACGTCAGTGATCTGATCGATGGCGAGATCGAAGGCGAAGAAGAAACCTGATTGTCAGAAGCCTAGCGCAAGGCAGTTTTGGCTTGCGGTTTTGACGGGCTTGTGACACATCAACCCCGCAAATGGCGTTCAGGCGGCATTTGCAAAGTTCCTCCGGTGGGATACCCAGAACCGGAACCCGTGTGGGGGTATAGCTCAGCTGGGAGAGCGCTTGCATGGCATGCAAGAGGTCAGCGGT
>CAXTUM010000504.1:0-2896 GCA_964247205.1 uncultured Beijerinckiaceae bacterium | reverse complement strand
CGCCGCTCGTCCCCCGCGTGTATGCGGATGAGGCGGAATCGTCCGCTGGAATCAAACACACTTGTCCACCCCCTCCCGCATCATATCCGGTGAACGCCGCGACGAAGACCTGATGGAGTCTTCCATCCGGCCGCAGATTCTGGCGGATTTCGTGGGGCAGAGCCAGGCGCGCGACAATCTCTCGGTTTATATCGAGGCCGCGCGGCGGCGCGCCGATGCGCTGGACCATGTGCTGTTCGTCGGCCCGCCCGGCCTCGGCAAGACCACGCTGGCGCAGATCGTGGCGAAGGAGCTTGGCGTCAACTTCCGCTCGACGTCCGGACCAGTGATCGCCAAGGCGGGTGATCTTGCGGCGCAGCTCACCAATCTGGAAGAGCGCGATGTGCTGTTCATCGACGAAATCCACCGGCTGAACCCGGCGGTGGAGGAAATTCTCTATCCCGCCATGGAGGATTTCCAGCTTGACCTGATCATCGGTGAAGGTCCCGCCGCCCGCTCCGTCAAGATCGACCTGCCGCGGTTCACGCTGGTGGGGGCCACGACGCGCGCGGGCTTGCTGACAACGCCGCTGCGCGACCGCTTCGGCATCCCTATCCGCCTGCAATTTTATACCATCGGGGAACTGGAGTTCATCGTGAAGCGCGGCTCGCGGGTCATGGGGCTGGCGATGTCCGAGGAGGGTGCGAACGAGATTGCCAAGCGCTCGCGCGGCACACCGCGCATCGCGGGCCGCCTGCTGCGCCGTGTGCGTGATGTGGCCCTGGTGGACGGGGCCGACGTAGTGACGCGGAAGGTGGCGGACAAGGCTTTGCGGATGATGGATGTCGATGCGCTGGGCCTTGACCAGATGGACATGAAATATCTGCGCACCATCGCGGAAAAGTTCGGCGGCGGTCCGGTGGGTGTCGAGACGATTGCGGCCTCGCTGTCGGAGGGACGCGACGCCATCGAGGAAATCATCGAGCCCTATCTGATGCAGCAGGGCTTCGTGCAGCGCACCCCGCGCGGGCGATTGCTGACGGGCCATGCGTTCCGGCACATGGGACTGCCCGAACCGCAAAGAGAGGCCGGGCAGTTCGGCTTGTTCGGGGAGGTGGAGGAATGACTCTCGACGGTCTCAACACGTTCTGCGCCAGCCTCCCACACAGCTTCTGCGTGATCCAGTGGGAGGACGCGCATGTCTGGAAGATCGGAGTGGGCGCGCGCGCCAAGGTCTTCGTCATCGCGCGCGCTGGTGACAATGGCCTGGCGCAAGTGTCGTTCAAATGCTCGCGGATGAGCTTTGACCTGCTGCAGGACCAGCCCGGCCTGCGCCCCGCGCCCTATCTGGCATCACGCGGCATGAGCTGGATCCAGCGCACGGGCAACGACTCCATGGATGATTCAGCGCTCAGGGATTACATCCGCGAGAGTTTCCGGCTGGTGTCGCTGGGCCTGACGAAGGTGGAGCAGCAGCGGCTGGGGCTGAACCAGGCGTAAGCGCCATCACCGCTTCTTCACGAACTCCGCCCGCAGCACCAGACCCCTTATGCTGTCGTGCTTGCAGTCGATCTCCTGCGCATCGCCGGTGAGGCGGATCGACTTGATCAGCGTGCCGCGCCGGAGCGTCTGCCCAGCACCCTTGACCTCGAGATCCTTGATCAGCGTCACCTGATCGCCATCGGCCAGAATATTGCCGACGGAATCGCGGACCTCGACCTTCTCGCCTGCGCTCGCCGCGGCTTGCTTCGCCAGCAGTTCGGATTTCGGCAGCCACTCGCCGCTGTCCTCGTCGAACACATAATCATCGTCGCTCATGGCAGGTGGCCTCTGGTGGGATGGGTGCGGTGTCATAGGCTGTTGCGGAGCCGGTTGATATGGGCATTGCGACATGGGTTCTGCTGGACAAGCACGGCGCAGGTGATATTTGTCTGACAAATTGACAAGCTGGGCCCATGCGCCAGTGCCGGGAGGATATCGGTATGACATTGAACCGCAGAGCCGTTCTCTCAGGCGTTGCCGCAGCCGCAGCGGTCTTCCCGTTCATTCATGGCGCAATGGCCCAGACGCCGTGGCCGCAGGACAGGGTTGTGACCGTCGTCGTGCCGTTCGCCGCAGGTGGGACATCCGATATTCTGGGGCGCACCATTGCCGAGCGGCTGTCGCAGCGGCTGGGCCAGCGCTTCATCGTGGAGAACAAGGCCGGGGCAGGCGGCAACATCGGCGTGGCGTCGGTGGCGCGAGCGGCAGGTGATGGTTATACGCTGGCGATGGGGACCGTCTCGACCCATGCGATCAACCCCAACGTCTACAAGACCATGCCGTTCGACCATGTGAAGGATTTCACGCCTGTCAGTCTGGTGGCGATGGTGCCCAATCTCCTGATGGTCAACCCCAGCCTGCCCGCGAAGACAGTGCCGGAACTCATTGATCTCCTGAAGAAAAATCCCGGCAAATACTCCTATGGCTCGTCGGGCGCGGGAACCTCAATCCATATGGCGGGCGAGCTGTTCAAGATCATGGCGGGCGTTGATATTGTGCATGTGCCGTATCGCTCCTCGGCGCAGGTGACGCAGGATTTGCTGGGCGGCAATATCCAGCTGACCTTCGACAACATCACCGTGGCCTGGCCGCAGATTCAGGCGGGCAACATCCGCGCGCTGGCGACCGCGACGCCGGAGCGGATCACGGCTGATCCCAATCTGCCGACGATGTCGGAATTCCTGCCGGGCTTCGCCTCAACCTCATGGCACGGCCTGTTCGCCCCGTCCTCGACGCCCAAGGCAATCACGGACCGGCTGACGCAGGAAGTGATGGCGATCATGAAGGAGCCTGCGGTGATGGAGTCGATGGCCAAGGTCGGCGTCACGCCGGTGGGCTCCAGCCAGGCGGATTTCGTGAAGCTGATCAGCGAAGA
>CAXTUM010000503.1:0-2909 GCA_964247205.1 uncultured Beijerinckiaceae bacterium | reverse complement strand
CCTACAATCCCACATCCTCGGGCTTGCGCGCCTCACGCGGTTTGTACGTCGGCAGCGACCAGCCGCGTGACAGCGCCAGACCACGCAGCGCAAAGGCTGCCGAAAAACCCGCGAGCAAGGCGGGTTCGCGCGGCAGCACCATAAGTGCGGCAAGATACGTCACGGCTCCCGCCAGCGCCGCCGTCGCGTAAATCTCGCGCCGCAGGATCACCGGGCTTTCGCCCCCCAGAATATCGCGGATCATGCCGCCCATCGTGGCCGTAACGACGCCCATGGTGGCGGCAACCACCGGCCCGTGCGCCAGCGCCTTTTCCGCGCCCAGAACGCAAAACAGCGCCATTCCCAGCGCATCCAGCCAGATCAGCAGCACCAGCCGCGATTTCGGCACATGCGCTGCGAAGAACACCAGCATGGAACAGCCGATGCACACAATGAGATAGAGCGGTTCCTTTACCCAGAACACGGGCGTTTGCCCCAGCACAAGATCACGAACCGTGCCACCGCCGACGCCCGTGACTGTGCCCAGAAAGGCAAAACCCACGATATCCATTTGCTTGCGCGAAGCCACGAGCGCGCCCGTGATAGCGAAAACGGCGATGCCGATCCAGTCGAGCGCTGCAATCACGAGCAAGAACAGGTTGGATATCACCCCCACCGCGGCCCGGCCCTTGCCGCCGCCAGCGCCTGTTTCAGCGCCTGCGCAAAATCCGCCTTCTCCTCCGCGCCCAGAAATGCCCCCATCTCGACGCTCTTGCGCCCTTCCACCAGTGCGATTCGCTGCGTGCCGAACTCCGCGTGTTCCTCGCTCGCCAGTTTCACCCAGAGCGGGTTGAACGACCATTGCGAGAGCTTGCCCCGCCAGGTCATGCGGCGGAACATCAGCTCGATATGTGTGAGAACAAGCTCCTCGTAGGCCCGAGCCTGCCGGTTGGAGACGCGGAAAGCGATCCACAGCAGCACCACATCGAGCCCGAAAAATCCCACAACCGGCAATGCGCCCAGAAGGTAGAAGGGAATAGATATCAGCAAGCTGACGCCGATGATGAACGAGAACAGGATGATATGGCCTGTGCGGCCCAGCGAGCGGTGGGGTCTTAGCCGCGCGCGGAACACAACAGCATCCGCGCCGTTGCCGTCAAAACCCTGGCCGTCAAAACCGTGGGACATCGCAAGTTTCGGGCTGTCACCTGTCATGACCTGACTTATACCCCATGGATGAGCACTGGAAAGACCGCAAAACCCGTAATGGCCGCCCGCCGCCAGAGGCCAAAGGACGCAGCAGCGGATGAGACGCCCGCCATCATCACGCCCTCGGCCAAGGATTTTCGCGGCGCGGCGGAAATCGCCATGGCGGCTGGCAAGAAGGCCAAGGCCCCTGCCCTGCTCAGCGATTCGGACCTCACCGAATTCTTCCGCCGCCTGCACGCGATAGAGCCGGAGCCGAAGGGAGAGCTGGAGCATGTCAACGCCTTCACCCTGGTGGTCGCGGTGGTGCTGTCGGCGCAGGCCACGGATGCGGGCGTCAACAAGGCGACGCGGGCTTTGTTCCGGATCGCCGACACGCCGCAAAAGATGCTGGCGCTGGGCGAAGACGCCGTGCGCGAGCATGTCAAGACCATCGGCCTCTACCGCAACAAGGCGAAGAACGTGATTCTGCTGTCGCAGCGGCTGCTGGACGAGCAGAATGGCGTGGTGCCAGCCGACCGCGATTATCTCGTGACCCTGCCCGGCGTTGGCCGCAAGACGGCGAATGTCGTGCTCAACATGGCATTCGGTATCCCCACCATGGCGGTGGACACGCACATCTTCCGCGTCGCCAACCGCCTGCCCCTCGTGCGTGGCCGCACTCCTGCCGAGGTGGAGGCGCGACTGCTGAGGCGGATACCGCCGGAATATGCGCTGCACGCGCATCACTGGCTGATTTTGCATGGACGATACACGTGCAAGGCTAGAGCGCCGGAGTGTGTGAGGTGCGTGGTCAGGGATTTGTGCAGGAGTCCGGAGAAGAGGACGTAACTACCGCTTCCTATCCAGCAGCCGATAAACCTCGTCATCATTCCGCTTGCCCACGATGATGATCCGCACGGCATCCTCCCTCACATCATAGACAATCCGGTACTCGCCGGAATCCACCCGCCGCAATCCGGCATGTCCCTGTAATTGCTTGCTGTCAGCGGGCAACGGATCGCCCGTGAGCGCCAGAACGCGGCTGACCACCTGTTTGAAATGCTTGGGCGGCAGACCGGCCAGTTCTTTCAGAAAATCCTTCGTATAATCGAGCTTCAGCCGGCTCATGCAGATTTCTGCACCAGCAGGTCCTGCAGCAGCGCTTCCGCCTTGTCCGCGCCGACAAAGCCGCTCTTCATGGCTTGAGAGGCGCGCGCCGCCCACAGCGCGTCTTCCATAGCCTCGAAGCGGCGGAACTGCTCCTCGCTCATCAGCACGAATGCTTCCTTGCCGCGCTTGGTAATTTGCACGGGCTCGCGCGCAGCGGACATGAACATGTCTCCCAAACGCGTCTTGAGGTCGGACGCGGCAAAGGTTTTCATCTGGAATGAGGCGGATTTGGCTGTCATGGCGGGACAATAGCAAAATCCCCCAATTCCGTAAATGGGGGATTTACCCCCAAACCCACAACCCCGCCAATCCCAGACATCCCACCACGATCCGCCACCAGGCAAACGGCGCAAAACCGTGTTTCGAGATGAACCCCAGAAACCCGCGCACAACAAGCAGGCCAGACACGAACGCCGCCGCAAAGCCGATGGTGATCAGCAAAATATCGTTGGACGACAGCAGCTTGTAGCTCTTGAGCAGATCATAGCCGAACGCCGCCGCCATGGTCGGCATGGCCAGAAAGAACGAGAAATCCGCCGCCGCCCGCTTGCTCGCCCCCATCAGCATCGCGC
>CAXTUM010000502.1:0-2909 GCA_964247205.1 uncultured Beijerinckiaceae bacterium | reverse complement strand
GGCTTCATTCGGCGGCTCGACATAATCCGAACGGACCTTTTCGAAGATATCCCCGAAGAGGTTCAGCTTGCGGTAGGTGTCGGCGCCGGCAGCGACCGCCATGCCGCTGTTGAAGAGCCGCGTCTGCGAGGCAATCGTCATTGTTCCTGCGCCGATGGCGACGCCGAGCATGAGGTAGGACAGTTTGCGCATCATCCGCGAACCTTCTCGCCGTCGGGTTTTGCCCACCACGGGCTGGGGTCGATCGGCACCCCGTCTTTTCGAAACTCTATGTAGACCACGGGAAGTCCTGTTCCCGCGTCGGAAGCCAGAGCACCCATGGGAGACGAACCCATGGTCGCCACCGGCTCACCCGCCAGCACGAACTGTCCTGTATCCACGTTTACGCGGTCAAGGCCAGTCAAGATCATATGATAGCCTCCGCCAGCGTTGATGATCAAGACTTGTCCGTAAGAACGGTAACTTCCCGCGAATGACACCCAGCCATCGGCTGGCGTTGTCACCAGCGCGAACTTGCCGGTCTCGACAGATGTGCCTGTCTCCTTGCCTCCAAGACCGTCAGTTGCGCCGAAGGTCTTGATGACATGTCCTGTAGCAGGCAGCAAAAGTGTCCCTTTTGTGTCCAGAAACGCGATCCTCGGCTGCAAACGCGCCATGTCCCGCAAAGCGCCCGGCGCCAGGGCTGCGGCCTGGGCCGGGTTCTGGCTGGGCAACGGGGCTGCACGGGCGGCTGCAGCGGCCTTGCTGGCCGAGGCAATCTCGATTTCCATGCGGCCGATCAATTCTTTGAGAGTTTGCGATTCCCGCACCAACTGCTGGACGCGCCGCCGCTCGTCCTGCTGGCGCGATTCGCTGGATTCGAGCTGTGTCTGCCGCGCCGCCATCAGAGCCACGACGCGCTGGCGCTCGGAACCCAGCCGCGCCGTCTCGGCCACAAGCGCGTCGCGTTCCTTCGCCATGGCTTCGCGCGTGGCGACCAGAGCGGTGAGATCCTGAACCAGAATCTCGACCTCCTGCCGCAGATCGGGCAGCACCGACCCCAGCATCATGGAGGTGCGGATGGCCTGCAGCATATCCTCGGGCTTGACCAGAACGGCGGGCGGCGGCTTGCGGCCAATGCGCTGGAGCGAAGCCAGCACCTCGATGATCGTGCCCCTGCGCCCGTCGAGCGAGGCCTTCAGCGCCGTTTCATTGGCCGTGAGTGAGGCAAGACGGCCTTCCGCCGCCTGCGAGCGGGTTTCGGCTTCCCGCACACGGGTGGATGTCGCGACAAGATCGGCGTTCAGTCTGGTGCGGTCGCCCCTGATCTGCGCGATTTCAGCCGCGAGCTGGGCGCTTTCGGACTGGCTGCGCTGGAGCGTTTCCTCGAGCTTGCGCAGCTCCTGCTCGCGTTCGAGCTTTTGTTCGGGAGTGATGACTTCGGGGCGGGTGGTGGCGGCAGGGGGGCGCTGGGGTTGCTGCGTGAAGGCCGGGCTTGCCGCGAGGGTCAATCCCGTCATTGCCACAAGAGCTGATTTGCGCAGAACGCTCATGATTCGTCTGTGCCATGACAAGCATCGGCGCGAAAGGCTGTCATGTGCGATGATACGGATGCCCGGACAAAATCGTCGCGGCCCGGTAGAGCTGCTCCAGCAGGATCACCCGCACCAGTTGATGCGGCATCGTCATCTGTCCGAAGGAGATCGTTTCCTGCGCCCTTGCCCGGACGCTCTCGCCAAGCCCGTCTGCGCCGCCGATGAGGAAGATCACGTTTTTGCGGCCTGAATCGCGCCATTGGCCAATTTTCGCGGCAAAGGCGTCGCTGGAGAGCGTCTTTCCGCGTTCATCCAGCGCAATCACGAGTGCATCGGGATCGACGGCTGCGAGAATGGCCTGTGCTTCCTGCGTCTTGCGCTCGGCAGCGGAGCGGGCGGGGCTTTCCGTGAGTTCAATGAGCGCGGGACCCGTAAGGCCAAGCGCCTTGCCGCTTGCGGCGAAGCGATCCGCATAGCGCTCGGCAAGCGCGCGTTCGGGGCCAGCTTTCAGCCGGCCCACGGCAATGATGCCAATTTTCATGTTCCCGTTGAAGAACCCGCGTCAGCGGCGGGCCTTCTCCTCTTCGGGGCGGTCGCCGCTCCACATCTTTTCGAGATTGTAGAAGTTGCGGACCTCGGGCTTGAAAATGTGGACGATGATATCGCCCGCATCGATCAGCACCCACTCGCAGAGCGGCATGCCCTCGACCTTCGCGTTGCCATATCCCTCGTCCTTGAGGCGCGAGATGATCTGCTCCGCGATGGCGCCGACATGGCGGTCCGAGCGCCCGGAGGCGATGACCATGTGGTCGGCAATCGAGGTTTTGCCCGCGAGGTCAATCGCGGTTGTGTCTTCAGCCTTGGCGTCATCAAGGACGCCCATGATGAGCTGAAGGGCATCCGTCCGGGCGGCTTCGCTGCGAAGGGCGGACGGGGAAAACGGCATGGACCGGGCCGTTTCAGCATGGGAAGCGTTCAACAGTGGCTTGATTCCCTCTTTGCCGGGTTATCCGGCGGTTCAGTTCCTCTGCTTCTGGCGCGGCGAGGTCCCGCCCGCGACGCCTTAGACGAGATTAGTGAAGACCGGTTAACGATTTCAATACGGAAGCATCATGTCGGGATCGTGACGAAGGGGGATTGCCCGGCAGCGTTGCCGGAAGGCAACACAAAAGGCTCACGGCGCAGGGTTCATATGCACCTGATGGATCGCGTTGATGCGCTTCTCCAGTTCCGGTGGCATCGCGACATCGATGGAGGCGATATCGGTTTTCAGCTGCTCCATCTTCGTCGCGCCAATGATGTTGGAACCAAGAAATGGCCGCGTATTGACGAAGGCGAGCGCCATCTGCGCCGGATCGAGGCCAAACTCCTTCGCCAGTGCGACATAGGCACGTA